>NZ_JBEPBI010000096.1:0-27336 GCF_040299045.1 Streptomyces sp. NPDC001027 | reverse complement strand
GGGTGCCGGCCGGCGCCGCACCACCAGCGCGCCGCCGGCCGCCACGACCGTTCCTTCTTCGCCCACTGTCCCGTCGCCTCCGCAGCTCGCCCCGGACCGCCTCGGACGACCCGGACGCCTCCCGGCCCGGTCCTGGCGGACATGGCCGAGGATGTCAGAGACGGCCAGGCTCCGCAGGGGCGAGGGCTCACCCCCGGCCGACGGAGGGCTGCTCGGCCGCGGGTTCCCCGGCCGCCTCACCCGGGCCGCCGCCGACCCTGACCCGCTCCCGGGCGCGGCCCACGGCGGCGCGCATCGCGGGGCGGATCTCGTCGGGCATGCGGCCGCTCTCCACCCAGCGCAGCACCAGTCGGGCGACCTCGCGCAACTTGACGTTGGTGTGCTGGGAGACCTCCTTCAGGACGTCCCAGCTCTCCTGCGACGGAAGCCGGCACACCGCCGCGATCACACCGATCGCCTGGTCGATGACGGCGTGCGAGGTCACGGCATGGCGAAGCTGCTCCACTTCCTGCTCGAGTGCGGCCACTCTCCGGACGAGTTCGTCGTTCTCCGACATGCGAGGTCGCTCTTCCTCCTCAGCCCCCGTCAGACGCCTGTACGCAGACGAACGCCTGCGTCGTGGGACGTCCGCGAGCGCGACGTCGTCACCAGCGTGAGCGCCCGGACCCCTCCCGCACGATCCCGTAAACGAACGACGTCGACGACGGCAGTCCGCACGACGAAAAGAACACACCCTCCACGCGTCCCCCACAGGCATCCAGAAGCCTGCTCGGGGCAGACGTAGTGTGGGCAGGGCAGATCGCTCGGCGGCGAGGGGATCGGAGCGCATGAACACGCTCACTTTCGACAGTGACGACCTGGAGCTGACGGAGGACTTCCTCAGCCGCGCCTACGCCGCCATGCGCATCGGCAGCAGCACCCCGCAGACCAGCAGGGCGCGGATCAGCCGCGGCGACCTCGGTCCGGTGACCGTCGACGAACTCGACCTCGACTTCGAGATGAGCTACGCCGTCACACCGCTCGGCCGGATCTGTCTGTGCGTCGTGCACGAGGGCACGATCCGCGACCACGTCTACCCGGGCGTGGAGGACTCCTTCGGCCCGGGCGACGTGGTCTCCTTCGCGCCGCCGACGCAGTCCTACGCGGGCCGCATCTGCCGCGCCCGCTACAACATCACGATGCTGGACCCCGATCTGCTCGACCATGTGGCGGGCGCCGCGACCACCGGGCCCGTGCGACTGACCGGGCACCGGCCGCACTCACCCGAGGCGGGCAGACGCCTGCGGGACACGATCTCCTACCTGCGCGACCACATCCTGGCCGACCCGGCGCTCGCCGAGCAGCCGCTGATCGCGTCGACGGCCTCCCAGCACCTGGCCGCGAGCGTGCTCGCCGCGTTCCCCAACACGGCGCTGACCGACCCCACGGCCGCCGACCGGCGCGACGCGCATCCGGACACCCTGCGCCGCGCACTGGCGTACATCGACGACCACGCCGACCAGCCGATCACCGTCGCCGACATCGCCGAGGCGGCGCATGTCACGGTCCGCGCGCTCCAGTACGCCTTCCGGCGTCACCTCGACAGCACCCCGCTGGAGTACGTGCGCGGCGTCCGGCTGTCCCACGCCCACCGGGACCTGCTGGCCGCCGCCCCGCAGGAGGGGGCGACGGTCACCGCGATCGCGGCCCGCTGGGGCTTCCACCACCCGGGCCGCTTCGCCGCGCTCTACCGCGAGACCTATCTGCGCAGCCCAAACCAGACCCTCCAGGGCGGCTGACCGGTCCGGACCGGCGTTCGCCCGTCGGAGGTCAGCGGGCGGCGAGGAGTTCGAGGGTGTCGATCACGCGGTTGGAGAACCCCCACTCGTTGTCGTACCAGGCGACCACCTTGACGTGGCGGCCTTCGACGCGCGTCAGAGCAGAGTCGAAGATCGACGACGCCGGGTTGCCGGTGATGTCGGACGACACCAGCGCGTCCTGCGAGTACTCGAGGACGCCGGCGAGCGGACCCTCGGCCGCGGCGCGGTAGGCCGCCAGCACCTCGTCGCGCGTCACGTCGCGGGCGACGGTCGTGTTCAGCTCGACGATCGACCCCACCGGAACCGGCACCCTGATCGAGTCGCCGGACAGCTTGCCGTCGAGGTTCGGCAGCACGAGCCCGATCGCCTTGGCGGCGCCCGTCGTGGTCGGGACGATGTTGACGCCGGCGGCACGGGCGCGGCGCGGGTCGCGGTGCGGTCCGTCCTGGAGGTTCTGCTCCTGCGTGTAGGCGTGCACGGTCGTCATGAAGCCGTGCTCGATCCCGGCGAGGTCGTCGAGGACGGCGGCCAGCGGGGCGAGCGCGTTGGTGGTGCAGGACGCGTTCGAGACGATCGTGTGCAGCTCGGGGTCGTAGGCGTCGGTGTTGACGCCGTAGGCGAGGGTGACGTCGGCGCCGTCGGAGGGCGCGCTGACGAGCACCTTGCGCGCGCCCGCGTCGAGATGGGCGCGGGCGGCCTTGGCGGAGGTGAAGCGGCCGGTCGCCTCCAGCACGATGTCGACGTCGAGTTCG
Source organism: Streptomyces sp. NPDC001027 (assembly GCF_040299045.1). Taxonomy (NCBI): domain Bacteria; kingdom Bacillati; phylum Actinomycetota; class Actinomycetes; order Kitasatosporales; family Streptomycetaceae; genus Streptomyces; species Streptomyces sp. NPDC001027. Next base: position 24,785 of record NZ_JBEPBI010000096.1, on the reverse strand, counting down.
GCCCACGGCAGCTGCGCCGGCTCGCGCTCGGCGAGCACCGCGATGCGGCGGCCGTCGACGACGAGGGCACCGTCCTCGACGGTGACCGGACGGCCGAGCCGGCCGGACGTGGAGTCGAAGGCCAGCAGCCGCGCTAGGGCGGTGGGCTCGGTGAGGTCGTTGACGGCGACGATCTCGAGGTCGCTGTCGCGTTCGAGGAGCGCGCGCAGCACGTTGCGTCCGATGCGGCCGAATCCGTTGACGGCGATGCGAGTCATGAGTGGTGTCCCTTCGTTTCCCCCTCAGCCTCGCGCGGGGCGGACGGCGGCGGCCACGGCGTGAGCGCCACGGTTCGAAAGGATCCCGCCAGCCGCGCGGACGGCTCGGCTCGACTCGGCGCGACTCAGCGCGGCTCGGCGTGACTCAGCTCGACTCGACTCGGCGCCGCTCGCCCGGGAGTACGGCTATTCGCCCCGGGTGAAGGTGCGCCGGTACTCGCTCGGCGTCGTGCCCAGGATCTGCTGGAAGTGCGTCCGCAGGTTCGCACCGGTGCCGAGCCCGACGTCGTTCGCGATCTGCTCGACCCCGCGCTCGGAGCGTTCGAGCAGCTCACGGGCCGCGTCGATCCGGGCCCGCATGATCCACTGCATCGGGGTGTACCCGGTGTCCTCGACGAAGCGCCGCGAGAACGTGCGCTCGGAGACCGCCGCGTGGCGGGCCATCGCATCGAGGGTCAGGGGCTCGTCGAGCCGGTGCAGCGCCCACTCGCGGGTGGCCGCGAACCGCTCGCCCAGCGGCTCCGGCACGCTGCGGGGCACGTACTGCGCCTGGCCGCCGCTGCGGTAGGGGGCCGCGACCAGCCGCCGGGCCGCGTGGTTGGAGGCCGCCACCCCGAGGTCGCGGCGCAGGACGTGCAGACAGAGGTCGATGCCGGAGGCGGCGCCGGCCGAGGTGAGCACGCTGCCCTCGTCGACGAAGAGGACGTTCTCGTCGACCCTGACGCGCGGATGCCTCGCGGCGAGGGCCCGGGCGTAGTGCCAGTGCGTCGTGGCGCGACGGCCGTCGAGCAGGCCGGTGGCGGCGAGCGCGAACGCGCCGGTCGAGATGGCGGCGAGCCGCGCGCCCCGGGCGTGGGCGGCGACCAGCGCGTCGACGACGGCCTGCGGCGGGTCGTCGCGGTCCGGGAAGCGGTAGCCGGGGATGAAGACGACGTCGGCCCAGTCGAGGGCCTCCAGGCCGTGGGCGACGTAGTACGAGAGTCCGTCGCCGCCGCTCACCGGGCCGGGCGCCGCACCGCAGACGCGGACCTCGTACGGCATGCTCGCGCGGGTGGTGAAGACCTGCGCGGGGATGCCGACGTCGAGGGGCTTCGCTCCGTCGAGCACGAGCACGGCGACGCGCCGGAGGCGGGAGGACGACATTCGCCACAGCGTACGGGGCGGGCGTCGGGACGCGCGTTCGCGCGGCCCGCGGGGGCGGCGGACGGCGTCGTACGGCGTCATGCGAGGGGGCGCCTGCGAGGGAAAGGGCGGTGAACACGTCCGAGGCCGTGCGCGTATGGCTTCTCGACGGTTCGTGGAAAGGCGCGGTGCTCAGTGAACGCTCATTCTCCCCACTCCGGTCACCGCAGGCGTCAGAACCGGACCCCGCTGATCGCCGCCGCCGCAGCCGGCGTCCTCGCGGTCACGCTGGCGGCGCAGGCCGCCCTCGCGAGCGGCGAACCGGGGGCGAGGGCCGAACCGGCCGGCGCCCACGTCATCGCCGTACCGCGGGCCGCAGGCGAGGTGCGGCTGACCTCGACGCGGCGGATCACCGGCGTCCTGGACGGCGCGCGGACCCGGTTCACCGGAGCCGGCGCCCTGGGCGGGGACGGTCGGCGGCAGAGCCGTGAACCGCTGTTCGAGCTGGCGGACGGCGCCGTCCTCAAGAACGTCATCCTGGGCGCTCCGGCCGCCGACGGCGTCCACTGCCTGGGCAGTTGCACCTTGGAGAACGTGTACTGGGAGGACGTCGGCGAGGACGCGGCCGCCTTCCTCGGCACGTCCCCGGACGCCGTGTACACGGTCAGGGGCGGCGGCGCGGCCGGTGCGGCGGGCAGGGTGTTCCGGTTCGACGGGGCCGGCACGCTGGCCGTGCGCGACTTCACCGTGGCCGGCTTCGGGGAGCTGGTGCGCTCCTGCGGCGACTGCGCCGAGCAGTTCCGTCGGGACGTGGTGCTGGAGGACGTCACGGCCATCGCCCCCGGCGGCGAACTGGTCGGCGTCAACGCCGACTTCGGTGACACGGCCCGGCTGAGCGGTGTCACCGTGGTCGGCGACCCGGGCCGGGACATCGTGCCCTGCCAGAGGTTCGCGGGGGTGACGGCCGACGGGCCGGCGAAGCTCGAAGCCGGACCCGACGGGGTGAACTGTCTCTTCGAGGAGTCCGACGTCACCTTCCGGTGAGGCCGCGCACACGGTCCGCCGGGCGCCCGGTCACGCCGCACCCCGTCACCCGTCACAGCTTGGTGCCGAAGTTCTGCGTCCACCACGGGCCGCCGGCGCCGTCGTGGATGCCGACGCCGATGTTCTTGAAGTCGCAGTTGAGGATGTTGGCGCGGTGCCCGGGGCTGTTCATCCAGGACGTCATCACCGACTGGGCCGTCTGCTGCCCCTTGGCTATGTTCTCGCCGTACGTGGACCAGCGGTAGCCGGCGGCGGTGATGCGACTGCCGGGGTCGGCGCCGTCGGGGTTGGTGTGGTCGAAGAAGTCGCGCGCGGCCATGTCGTCCGAGTGGCCCTGGGCGGACTTGTGCAGCAGCGCGTCTCCCGTGAGGGGGCCGCAGCCCGCGGCCGCCCGTTCCTTGTTGACCAGGGCGATCACCTGACTCTCGCGGTCGGACGGACCCGACTGCGTGAACGGCGTCTTCGAGCCGGACCGCTGCGCGCCGGCGGCCGGCTTCACCGGCGTCTTCGCCGGGGCTTCGCGGGAGGCGCGCGCCCTCGGCGAGGCGCTCGCGGCCGGCGACTTCGACGCCGACGGCGAGGACGGGGCAGAGGCCGTCGGGGACGGCGAGGGCGAGGAACTCGCGCGGTCGGCGTCCGGTGAGGGCCGGTCGGAGACGAGGGCGTCGTCCACGGGCTGCACCGCGGTGCTCCGTCCGGACCCCGTGTCCGGCTGCGTCCCGAAGTAGTAGATCCCGCCGCCCGCCACGCACGCGGCCACCACCGCACCGCCGACCGCCCGCCGCCGCGTGCGCCGCCGGCGGCGGGCCGCGGTGCGGGAGACGGTGCGGTCGCCGAGGCCGCGGCGCCCGGTCCCCGCGATCACGGTGGGGTCCCCGTCCGTGGACGGCGGGGCGGCCGAGGCGGCCAGGCCGACGGTGTCGGCCACGCCCGGCGTCTTCGCCAGGAGCGCGGACGACACCCCGACCAGGGCCAGCCCGGCCAGCAGTCCCTCCGCGGGCAGCAGGCCGCTCCACAGGCCCGCGCACCGGGCGCAGCCGCGTGCGTGGCGGGCGATGCGCTTGCGCCACAACGCCGAGGGCCGGCCGTCGAAGCCCGCGAGGGCGCCCCGCAGTTCCGCGCACGGCGGCTGGGCGTCCAGTGCCCGCACCACCACTCGCGCCGCCTCCAACTGCGCCTTCATCCGCTGCACGCGCACGGCCGTGTGCTGCGGTGTCAGCGTCAGGGCGTCGGCGATCTCGGCGCGGGTCAGCTCGCCGGCGCACTCCAGCCACCACAGGGACAGCAGGCCGCGGTCCTCGGGCTCCAGCCAGCGCGTGGCGCGCGCGGTCTCCTGGCGCTGGCCGGACAACTGCAGCTGCACGATGGTCAGGTCCACGAAGTCGGCGCCCGGATCGGCCACCTCGTCGGCTTCCTCCATGCCGCCCTGCGCGGGCTGGAGGCGGTTGAAGTGGGCGCGGACCTGGTTCATCGCGATGGCCACCAGCCAGGAGCGGAAGCTCTCGGGCGACCTCAGCGTGCTCAGCGAGTCGAGGGCGCGCAGCATGGTGTCCTGCACGACGTCGTCCACGTCCACCGAACCGTTCAGCGCCCGGCCCACGATGTTGTAGACCAGTGGGAGGTAGGCGCCGACGAGCGCGTCCTGAGCCGTCTGGTCGCCCTCCCGGGCAGCCTTCACCAGCTCCGTCGCGTCCACCGTGTGCCGTTCGCTCATTGCTGCTTCCCTGTCCTCGACTCCGAACGATGCTGTCCCTCACTTCGGGGATCTCCGCGGGAGCACCGGATAACGGTTCTTCGGAAAAACGTGCGAGGAGAGAGTCGCCGCTCGGGCGGCGCCCGCGCAATGGAGGCGGTCACACAGCGGCGGGCGGACCGGGAACGGACAGTGCCGCGACGCCGCCGCCGGGCGGCGGACGCGGAATTGACCGGCGAGGAGTGCTGGCACCGATCGGCAAATGAAGTTAGGCTTACCTAAGTTCATCGAACGCGTCGTCAAGTGCCGTGCGCCATCGGTCCGGAGGAACACGTGAGGAAGGCGGATCCGCCCGGCCGGAGAGTCCTGCGCCTGGCCGTGCGCGAACAGCGCCGTGACGTCGCCGTGGGCGCCGTCCTCGGCATGGGCCACCAGACGGGCGAAGCCCTCGTGCCGGTGCTCATCGGACTGGCGGTCGACGAGGGCGTCGTGGACGGGGACGTGCCCGGCCTCCTGCTGTGGCTGGTCATCCTGGCCGCGGTCTACGTCGGCCTCTCGTTCAGCTTCCGCGGCAGCGCACGGGCCGGTGAACGCGCCTCCCTGACCACCGCTCACCGGCTCAGGGCAGAGCTCGTGGCCCGCGTCCTCGCCCCCGAGGGAGGCGCGGAGGAAGGCCGGCTTCCTGGCGAGCTGGCCACCGTCGCGACGGAGGACGCCAAACGGGTGGGCGCCGTCATGATGGCGCTGATCGTCGCCATCGCGTCCGCGACCGGTCTGGTCGTCGGCGCCGTGGTCCTGCTCGGCGTGTCCCTCCCCCTCGGACTGCTCGTCCTGACCGGCGCCCCGCTGCTCCTGTGGCTCGCCCATCTGCTGAGCAGGCCGCTCGAGCGGCGCAGCGAGACCGAGCGCGAACAGGCGGCGCGATCCTCGGGCGTCGCGGCGGACCTCGTGGCGGGGCTGCGGATCCTCAAGGGCATCGGCGCCGAGCACACGGCCGTCTCCCGCTACCGGCGCACCAGCCAGGAGTCCCTGACCGCCACCCTGCGCGCCGCCCGCGCCGAGGCCTGGCAGAACGCGGTGGTGACCGCCCTGACGGGCGTGTTCCTCGCCCTGGTCGCACTGGTCGGGGGGCAGCTCGCGGCACGCGGGGACATCGGCGTCGGCGAACTCGTCTCGTCCGTCGCCCTCGCCCTGTTCCTCATCGGCCCCCTGTCCGAATTCTCCTGGGTGTACGCCGAGTTGGCCCAGGGCCGTGCCTCCGCCCGCCGGATAGCCGACGTGCTCGACGCGCGGCGGGCCGTGTCACCCGCTCCGGCGTCCGGCCGGACCCCCGTGCCGCGCGAGGGCGGCGGACCAGGGCTGCCGCTGCGGCTGCGCGGTCTGGTCCACGGCCCGCTGCGCGACCTGCACCTCGACGTGGCCGCCGGCGAGACGGTCGGCGTCGTCAGCACCGACCCCGCCGACGCCGCGGCGCTGCTGCGCTGCCTCGGGCGCCGCTGCGACCCGGAGGCCGGGAGCGTCGAACTGGACGGCACGGACCTCACCGCGATGGACCTCACGCAGCTGCGGGCAGCGCTCCTCGTCGCCGAGCACGACGCCGACCTGTTCGAGGGCACGCTGCTGGAGAACGTCACCGCCGCCGCGCCGCCCGACGCCCCCGTGGCCGCCGTCCTGACCGCCTCCGCCGCCGACGACATCGTGCGCACCCTGCCCGACGGCTCCGCCACGCCCGTCACGGCACGGGGTCGCTCGCTGTCCGGCGGCCAGCGTCAGCGCGTCGCCCTGGCCAGGGCGCTCGCCGCCGACGCGCCGGTCCTCGTCCTGCACGAGCCGACGACGGCCGTCGACGCCGTCACGGAGGTCCGCATCGCGGCCGGGATCAGGGAGATCCGCGCGGGCCGCACCACCGTGCTGGTCACCAACAGCGCCGCCCTGCTCGCCGTCACCGACCGGGTCGTCCTCCTCGACGGCGGGCGGCTCACCGCGAGCGGCGGCCACGAACAGCTCGCACGCGCCTGCGCCCCCTACCGGACGGCGGTCCTGTCATGACCGGTTCTCCTGCGCCCGACGGGACCGCGAAGGCGGCGGACGCGCCCGCGCTCCTGCCCGTCGCCTCGCCCGCCCGCACGCGCGCGGCCGTCGCGGCACTCGTGCGGCCGCAGCGACGGGCGGCCCTGGGCGCGCTCGCCGTGATGGTGGCCGCGACCGGCGTCGGACTGCTCGTGCAGCCCCTCCTGGGCCGGATCGTCGACCTCGCCGCCGACGGCGGTTCCGCGAACGCCGTCACGGTCACCGCAGCGCTGCTCGCCGCCGTCGCCGTCGTGCAGGGCGTCTTCACCGGGCTGGGCCTGTCGCTGATCTCCCGGCTCGGCGAGACGACGCTGGCCCGGCTGCGCGAGCAGTTCGTCGAACGGGCCCTCGGTCTCCCCCTCGACCAGGTCGAGAAGGCCGGCGCCGGCGACCTCACCGCCCGCGTCACCGCCGACGTGTCGCTCATCGCCGACGCCGTGCGCAGCGCCCTGCCCGAACTGGCCCGGTCGCTGCTCACCATCGTCCTCACCCTGGGCGCGCTGGCCCTGCTGGACTGGCGGTTCCTGCTGGCCGCGCTGCTGGCGACGCCCGTACAGGCGGCCACCGCACGCTGGTACGTGACCCGAGCCGTCCCGCTGTACGCCGAGCAGCGCGTGGCCGGCAGCGCCCAGCAGCAGCAGCTCCTCGACACGGTCGGGGGCGGCTCCACCGTGCGGGCGTTCCGGCTGGAGCACGCTCACACCGAGCGGGTCGCCGAACGGTCCGCGGCGCTGGTGGCGTTGACGATGCGCGGGGTCCGGCTCGTGCTCGGCTTCTACAGCCGCCTGCACGTCGCCGAGTACATCGGCCTCGCGGCGGTCCTCGTCACCGGCTGCTGGCTGGTCGACCGGGGGTCGGCGTCCATCGGCACGGCGACCGCGGCGGCCCTGTACTTCCACAGTCTCTTCGGCCCCGTCAACGCGGCCCTCGTCCTCCTCGACGACGCCCAGTCGGCGACGGCCGGGCTGGCCCGGCTGGTAGGCGTCACCGACCTGCCGCGGCCCCCGGCCGCACGGCGCCCCGCGTCCGTCGGCGACGTGGACGTCACCGTGCGCGGGGTCGGCCACGCCTACCGGCCCGGGCATCCGGTGCTGAGCGGCGTGGATCTGACGATCCGGCCGGGCGAGCGGGTGGCGCTCGTCGGGGCCAGCGGGGCCGGCAAGACCACGCTGGCCCGGCTCGTCGCGGGCGTCCAGCAGCCCACCGAGGGCGCCGTGCTGGTCGGCGGAGCGCCGCCCGCCGAGCTGGGCCCGGCCGGCACGGGCAGCACGATCGCCCTGCTCACCCAGGAGACCCATGTCTTCGCCGGCTCCCTCGCGGACGACCTGCGCCTCGCCCGGCCCGACGCCACCGACGCCGAACTGCGGGCCGCGCTCGCCCACGTCGACGCCCTCGACTGGGCCGAGGCGCTCCCCGACGGCCTGCACACCGTGGTCGGCGACGGAGGGCGCCGGCTCAGCGGAGCCCAGACCCAGTCACTGGCGCTGGCCCGGCTGATGCTCGCCGACCCGCCGCTGGTGATCCTGGACGAGGCCACCGCCGAGGCGGGCAGCGCCGGCGCCCGGGAGCTGGAGAAGGCCGTCGCCCGCGCCGTGGACGGCCGGACCGCGCTGATCGTCGCCCATCGCCTCAGCCAGGCGGCGACCGCCGACCGCGTCGTCGTCCTGGACCGCGGACGCGTCGTCGAGACGGGCACGCACGACGAACTGCGCGCCGCGCGCGGCCCGTACGCGGCCCTGTGGGCGGCCTGGTCCGACACCCGCGCCCCCGGCTCCTGACCGGGGCGCCGCCGCCCACCCCCACGACGTGCGCCGCGCCCGCGACCACGCCGCTCCCCCACACCCACCGACCCGCTCCACCAAGCAATCGAACGAAGGACCGCCGATGCCCCGCTTCCGCCGAGCGACCAGAACGGCCGCCGCCCTGGCCTGCGCACTCGTCTTCTTCGCCACCGCGACCGCCTGCGGCGGCGAGTCGGACTCCGGCTCGTCGAACGCCGGTTCGCAGGCGTCCTCCTCCGGGAGTTCCGCGTTCCCCGTCACCATCGCCCACAAGTACGGCAGCACGACGATCACGTCGGCGCCGAAGCGGATCGTCACCGTCGGACTCACCGACCAGGACTCCGTGCTCGCCCTCGGTGAGGTGCCGGTCGGGACGACCGAGTGGATCGGCGGCTACCGGGGGGCCGTCGGCCCGTGGGCCGCCGACAGACTGGCCGGCGCGGCGGCCCCGACCGTGCTGAAGGACACCGGCACCGGCCCGCAGGTGGAGAAGATCGCCGCGCTCAGGCCGGACCTGATCCTCAGCGTGTACGGCGGCATCACCAAGGAGCAGTACGCGTCGCTGTCGAAGTTCGCGCCGGTGGTCGCCCAGCCCAAGGAGTACAACGACTACGGCGTGCCGTGGCAGGAGCAGACGGAGACGATCGGCAAGGCTCTCGGGAAGTCGGCGCAGGCGGCCGCGGTCGTCAAGGAGACCGAGGCGAAGATCGCCGCGGCGGTGGCCGCGCACCCCGAGTTCAAGGGGAAGAGCGCCGTGATGGCGACCCCCTACGAGGGCGTCTTCGTGTACGGCAGCCAGGACCCCCGCTCACGGCTGCTCTCCGACCTCGGCTTCACCCTGCCCGCCGACCTCGACAAGGCGATCGGCGACCGGTTCGGCGCGAACATCAGCAAGGAGCGCACCGATCTCCTCGACCAGAACGTCGTCGTGTGGATCGTCGGCGATGTCGCCGCGGACGCCGCCAAGCTGCACAAGGACCCCGCCTACAGGAACCTGAAGGCGGTCTCCGAGGGGCGCGAGGTCTTCGTCGACGAGAGCAGCGACTACGGCAACGCGGTGTCCTTCGGCACCGCCTTGAGCCTGCCGTACGAGATCGAGCGGATGGTTCCGCAGCTGGCGGCGGCCGTGGACGGCAAGCCGGCCACGAAGGTGGAGCAGCCCGCTTCCTGACCCGGACGCGGCGGGGCATGACGGAGGGGGCCGACGGCGTCGGCCCCCTTTGTCATGCCCCCTCTGGGGTCAGCCGTCCATCGACTCGGCCAGACTGCGCGGGCGCATGTCGGTCCAGTGGGCGTCGACGTGGTCCAGGCAGGACTGCCGGGAGGCGGGCCCGTGGACGGACCGCCAGCCGGCCGGCACGTCCACGAAGTCCGGCCACAGGCTGTGCTGGTTCTCGTCGTTGACGAGCACCAGGTAGACGCCCTCGGGGTCCTCGAACGGATTGCTCATCTCATTCCTCTCCTTGCCTCCTCTTCGCGCACGCGACGAGGCCCTCCAGTGCCCGGAACCACGTGGCGGCGAGATCCTCGACGGTCTCGCGCGGCAGCAGTCCCTCCAGGTAGGACCAGTGGGCGGCCAGCACCGGCCCGTCCGCCCGGTCCTCGGTCACCACGTCGACGCCGAGGGCGTGGCCCTCGCGCATCGACGCCTCCGGGCCGATGTCGGCCGCGTCCTCCTCGGGCGCGTACGACCAGTCGGTCTCCTCGGGGATCCCGAACCGGCCCAGGTAGTTGAACTCCACGCGGGCCTGCTCCCGGCCGGCCAGAACCTCGCGGGTGCGCGGGTTGAGGTGCCGCAGCAGGCCGTAGCCGACGCCGTTCGCGGGCAGCGACGCGAGATGGGCGCGCACCCGGCGGACGGCCTCCTCGGCGGCCGGGCCCCCCGCGAACGCCTCGGCGGGGTCGACGGGCCCCACGTCCAGGCGGACCGGGAAGACGCTGGTGAACCAGCCGACCGTGCGGGACAGGTCGACGTCGTCGCCGGCGAACTCCTCCTCCCGGCCGTGCCCTTCGAGGTCGACCAGGATCGAGGTCCGCGTGCCGCCGGTGCGCCGCCGAACGTCCGCGAAGGCCAGCGCGAGGGCCGCCAGCAGGACGTCGTTGACGGCCGCGCCGAACGCGGCGGGCACGGCGGACAGCAGCGGTCCGGTGCGGTCGGCGGGCAGCCGCAGGACGACCTCGCGCCGGGTCGCGGCCGTGTCGCGCTCCGGGTCCGGCTCCCGCAGGAGCGGGAACGGCTCGCCGCCGCCGTCCAGGACGTCCGTCCACACCGGCAGCTCGGCCTCCCGCTCCGGCGTCCGGGCCAGCTCGCCGAGCATCCGGGACCAGCGGGCGAACGAGGTCTGCACGGGGGCGAGACGGGCCGGCCGACCCGCCCGCACGTCCTGCCACGCCGCCGCGAGGTCGGGCAGCAGCACCCGCCAGGACACGCCGTCCACGACGAGGTGGTGGGCCGTCAGCAGCAGTCGGCCCGGCGCGTCGCCCGCGTCGAACCACACCGCCCGCACCATCCGGCCCGCGTCCGGGTCGAGCAGCGCCCGGGCCGCCCGCGCGTGCTCGCGGACGGCCTCGCCCAGCGCCGCGGCGTCCAGGCCCCGGACGTCGACGTGCTCGAGCCACGCGGCGGCGTCGACCGTCCCGGCCGGCGGCACGTGCAGCGACCAGTCCGCGGTGTCCGCGCGGCTGGGCCGTACGAGCGTGGCGCGCAGCAGGTCGTGACGGTCGGCGAGCGCCTGGAGCACCCCGGTCAGGCCGGCCGGGCCCAGATCCGCCGGAGTGCGGACCAGCGCCGACTGGTGGTACGAGGCGAACGGGCCGCCCAGTTCGCGCAGCCAGTGCATCACCGGTGTGAGCGGGACCGTGCCGGCGCCGTCGTCCGCCGGTCGCGCGGCGCAGGAGCCGGCCGTCTCGGCGACCGTGCCCAGCGCGGCGACCGTCCGGTGGCGGAACACCTGCCGCGGGGTGACGCGCAGTCCCGCCGTCCGGAGCCGGCCCACGAGCTGCATGGCGACGATGCTGTCCCCGCCGAGGCCGAAGAAGTCGTCGTCCACGCCGACCCGTTCGAGCCCCAGCACCTCGGCGAAGACCGCGCAGAGCACTTCTTCCACGGGGCCGGCGGGCTCCCGGCCGCGGGAGGGGGCGGAGAAGTCGGGGGCGGGCAGCGCGGCCCGGTCCAGCTTGCCGTTGGCCAGCTGCGGGAACCGTTCCAGGACGACGACGGCCGCCGGGACCATGTGGTCCGGGAGCCGCCCGGCGACATGGGCGCGCAGCAGGGCGGGGTCGGGCCCGCCTCCCGGCGCCGGGACGACGTACGCGACGAGACGCTTGCGCGCCCCGCTCTGATGCACCGTCACCAGGCTCTGTGCGACGGCGGAATGGTCGCCGAGCGCGGCCTCGATCTCGGCGGGTTCGATGCGGAAGCCGCGGATCTTGACCTGATCGTCCGCGCGGCCCAGGTAGTCGAGCCGTCCGTCGGCGGTCCAGCGGGCCAGGTCGCCGGTGCGGTACAGGCGGCCGCCGGGCGGTCCGAAGGGGTCGGCCACGAACCGCTCCGCGGTGAGCGCGGGGGCGCCCAGGTAGCCGCGGGCCAGGCCGCCGCCCGCGAGGTAGAGCTCGCCGGGCACGCCGGGCGGGACCGGCTGCAGACGGGCGTCGAGGACGTACGCCCTGGTGCCGGCCACCGGCCTTCCCACGAGCGGGCGTTCGCTGTCGCGGACGCGGGCCACGAGGGCGTCCACGGTCGACTCGGTCGGCCCGTACAGGTTGAACGCCTCGGTGCCGCGCAGGGCGGCGAGGCGCTGCCAGAGCGCCGCCGGGACGGCCTCGCCGCCCACGCCGACCACGGCGAGCGGGCGCCTCGCGCCCCCGCCCCCGTCCCGCGCGCCCTCGCTCCCGCTCTCGCCTGCGCCCCCGCTCAGCAGTCCGCTGTCGGCCATCTGCGCGAAGAACGACGGGGTGACTTCGAGGAAGTCGAGCCCGTGCCGCACCACAGCCCGGGTCACCAGCTCGGGGTCGCGCCGCGTCTCCTCGGAGAGCACGTGCACGCAGTGCCCGTCCAGCAGCCACAGCTGGGGCTGCCAGGAGGCGTCGAAGAAGAAGGACCAGGCGTGCCCGACGCGCAGGTGCCGGCGTCCGGCCGCCTCGACCGCCGGGGCGTGCAGCGTCTCGCGATGGCTGCGGAACAGGTTGCCGAGCGTCTCGTGGGTGACGACGACGCCCTTGGGCCGGCCGGTGGACCCCGAGGTGTAGATGACGTACGCCGGGTGCCGGGGCGTCAGCGGGGCGCGGCGGTCGGCGTCGGTGAGGGCCGCCGGGTCCTGGGCCGCGAGCTGCGCCACGGTCGCCGGATCGTCCAGAAGCAGCGACGCGGCGCCGGGCGGCAGGGCGGCGGCGAGGTCGCGGGTGGTCAGGGTGAGGACGGGTGCGGCGTCGGCGAGGACGGCGCGGGTGCGCTCGACGGGCGCGTCCGGGTCGAGCGGCAGATAGCCGGCTCCCGCCTTGTGCACCGCGAGGACGGCGGTGAGGAACTGGGCGGTGCGCGGCAGGGCGAGCGCCACGAACCGCTCGGGCGCGGCGCCCCGCTCGACGAGGAGACGGGCCATGCGGTTGGCGGCCGCTTCCAGCTCGGCGAAGGTCAGCTCGACGCCGTCGGACGCGGCGGCCGGCCGGTCGCCGTGCCGTCGCGCCTGCTCCTCGAACAGAGCGGGCACGGTGGTCGGTTCGCCCGCGAGGGGCCTGCTGTGCCAGCCGCCGACGAGCCGGGCCCGTTCGTCCGGGTCGAGGACGTCGACGCGGCCGAGCGTCACGTCCGGGTCGGCGGTCACGGCGTGCAGGAGGCGGCGCAGCCGGTCGGCGAAGGACCGCGCGGTGGCGTGGTCGAACAGGTCGGCGCTGTACTCCAGGACGCCGTCCGTCCCGCTGCCGTCGCCGCGTTCCACGAAGTCGAAGGACAGGTCGAACTTCGCGGTGGTCTGTCTGACGTCGTCGCGGCGGGCGTCGAGGCCGGGCAGGCCCGTGTCCTGCCCGCCGTCCCTCAGGTGGACGACCATCACCTGGAACAGCGGGTGCCGGGCGAGCGAGCGGGCCGGGTTGAGCACCTCCACCAGGCGCTCGAAGGGCACGTCCTGGTGGTCGAAGGCGCCCAGGTCGCACTCCCGGACCCGGGCCAGCAGCTCGCGGAACGTGGGGTCGCCGGAGGTGTCCGTGCGCAGCACCAGCGTGTTGAGGAAGAACCCGACCAGGTCGTCCAGACCGGCGTCGGTGCGGCCGGAGATGGGGCTGCCGATCGGGATGTCCTCCCCCGCGCCGAGCCGGGTGAGGAGTGCGGCCACCGCGGCCTGGAGCACCATGAAGACGCTGACGCCGTTCTCCCGCGCCACCCGGTGCAGGGCGGCGGTGAGCGGTGCGTCGAGCGTGAGGTCGGCGCGGCCGCCCCGGTAGCTGGACTCCAGCGGGCGGGCCCGGTCGACGGGCAGCGCCAGCTCCTCGGGAAGGCCCGCCAACCGCTGCTGCCAGTAGGCGATCTGACGGGACGCCAGGCTGTCGGGCTCCTTCTCGTCGCCGAGGACGTCCCGCTGCCAGAGCGTGTAGTCGGCGTACTGGACGGGCAGCGGCTCCCATTCGGGGGCGAGCCCGCGAGCGCGTGCGCGGTAGGCGAGCGCGAGGTCCCGGTTCAGCGGGGCCTCGGACCACTCGTCCCCGGCGATGTGGTGCAGGAGCAGCAGCAGGGTCCAGTCCTGCTCGCCGGTGCGGAACAGGTGGACGCGAAGCGGGAGTTCCCGGTCCAGACGGAAGCCGTACGCGGCGGCCTCCGCCAGCAGCGCGGGCAGCAGGTCGTCGTCGGCGCCGGTCACCTCGAAGGGGACGTGGACCTCGTCGGGGGCCAGCACCAGCTGGCGGGCCCGGCCCTCGTCGTCGGGGAAGACCGTGCGCAGGCTCTCGTGCCGGACGACGACGTCGTGCACGGCCGCCCGCAGCGCCTCGACCTCCAGGTCTCCGGTCAGCCGGCGGGCGGAGGGGATGTTGTAGGTGGCGCTCGGGCCCTCCACCTGATGGAGGACCCACAGCCGCTGCTGCGAGGACGACAGCGGCAGCCGCTCGGGGCGTGCCCTGACGGTGAGCGGCGGGCGGGTCACGGCGTCCGCGGGGCCGCCCACCGCCAGCCGGGCCGCGAGCCGGGCCACCGTCGGCGCGTCGAACACCGTGCGCAGCGACACCGCCGCCCCGAGCGCCTCCCGGATCCCGGCCACCAGACGCATGGCGAGCAGCGAATGACCGCCGAGGGCGAAGAAGTCGTCGTCGACGCCCACCGCGTCGGCCCCCAGGGCGGCCGCGAACAAGCCGCACAGGATCTCCTCGCGGGCGTCCCGGCCCCGGCCGCCCGCGCCGCTGCCCGCGGTGAGGTCGGGCGCGGGCAGGGCCCGCCGGTCGAGCTTGCCGTTCGAGGTGAGGGGCAGCGCCGCCAGGACGACGAAGGCGGCGGGGACCATGTGCTCGGGCAGTGCGGCGGCGGCGTGCCGGGACAGCACGGCGCCGTCCGCGACCTCGCCGGCCGCCGGGACGACGTACGCCACGAGCAGCCCGTCGTGCGGGACGACGACGGCGTGGCCGACGGAGTCGTGCCCCGCGACGACCGCCTCGATCTCGCCGGGTTCGACGCGCATGCCGCGGATCTTCACCTGGTGGTCGGTGCGGCCGAGGAACTCGAGCGTGCCGTCCGGCAGCCGGCGGGCGAGGTCCCCGGTGCGGTACATGCGGGCGCCGGGCGGGCCCGAGGGATCGGCGACGAAGCGCTCCGCGGTGAGGCCGGGGCGGTCGAGGTAGCCGCGGGCGAGCTGGACGCCCGCCAGGTAGAGCTCCCCGGCGACGCCGGGCGGCGCCGTCCGCAGCCCCGCGTCCAGCACATGGGCCCGGGTGTTCCACACCGGGCGCCCGATGGTCACGCGCTCGGCGCCCGGCGGCACTTCGGCGGCGGTGACGTCGACCGCGGCCTCGGTCGGTCCGTACAGGTTGTGCAGCTCGGCGCCCAGCACCGCGTGGAAGCGCTCGGCCAGCGCCACGGGCAGCGCCTCGCCGCTGCACAGCACCCGGCGCAGACCCGTGCAGCGCGCCGCGGCGGGCTCCTCGAGGAACACCTGCAGCATGGACGGCACGAAGTGCGCCGTCGTCACACCCTGCTCGCGGATCGCCTCGGCGAGATAGGCCGGATCCCGGTGGCCCTCCGGCCGGGCGACGACGAGCGCGGCTCCGGTGATCAGCGGCCAGAAGAACTCCCACACCGACACGTCGAACCCGGTCGGCGTCTTCTGCAGCACCCGGTCCTCGGCCGTCAGACCGTACGCCTCCTGCATCCACAGCAGCCGGTTGACGATGGCCTCGTGCGGGACCGCGACGCCCTTGGGGCGGCCCGTCGAACCGGACGTGTAGATCACATACGCCGGACTCAACGGCTCGTAGGAGAGGGGCAGTTCGCCGGCCGGTCCCTCGGGCAGCGCGTCCTCGACGACGCACACGGGACGGGCCTGCGCCAGCATGAGGGCCCGCCGGTGCGCCGGCTGGTCGGGGTCCAGCGGCAGGTAGGCTCCGCCCGCGCGGTGCACAGCCAGCAGGGCGACGACGAGGTCCGCCGAACGCGGCAGGGCCACCGCCACCGTGTGCTCCGGGCCCACGCCCAGGCCCGCGAGCACCCGTGCCGTCCGCTCGACGCGTGCGTCGAGCTCCGCGTACGTCAGGCTCCGTTCCCCGTGGACCAGCGCCGTGGCGTCCGGGGTTCGGGCGACCTGCGCGCGGAACAGTTCCGGCAGGGTCGTCGCGGGCACCGGGTGCGCGGTGGCGTTCCATCGGGTGCGGGCCGCCTCCCGCTCGTCCTCCGTCAGCACCTCCAACTCCCTTATGAGGCTGTCCGGTTCACCCGCGACCTGGTCCAACAACCACACCAGGCGGTCGGCGAGCCGCTCGGCGGTCGGGGCGTCGCACCGGTCGAGGGCGTACTCGAGGCGCAGGAAGAGCCGGCCGGAGCCCGCTTCGTCGACGAAGGTGAAGTGGAGGTCGAACTTGGCCGTGCCGGTGTCCAGATCGCACCACTCGGTCGGCAGCCCGAGCACGTCCGGGTCGCCGCCGGGCCGGTGGTGGTAGCCGAGCATGACCTGGAACAGCGGGTTGCGGCCCGCCGCCCGGGGTGGGTTCAGCGCCTCGACGACGTGGTCGAAGGGCAGGTCCTGGTGGGCGAACGCCTCCAGGGACGACTCCCGCACACGGGACAGGAGCCGGCGGAAGGTCAGGTCGGGGCCCGACAGGTCGGTGCGCATGACGAGGGTGTTGACGAAGAATCCGACCAGGTCGGTCAGCGCGTCGTCGGAGCGACCCGCGACGGGCGTGCCGAGCGGGACGTCCTCTCCGGCGCCCAGACGGTGCAGGAGGGTCGCGGTGGCGGCCTGGAACAGCATGAACATGCTGGTCCGGGTGGCGCCGGACAGCGCGCGCAGCGCCTGCGCGGTGCCGGCCTCCAGTTCCACGCCGACCTTTCCGCCGCGCCCGGTGGGCTCCTCGGGCCGGTTCCGGTCGAGGGGCAGGGGCAGTTCCTCGGGGAGGTCGCGCAGAGCCCGGGTCCAGTACGCGCGCTGGTCGTCGCCGACCTGGCCGAGCAGGGCGTCCTGCCAGAGGGTGTAGTCGGCGTACTGGACCGGCAGCGGCCGCCACGCCGGGGCGAGACCGGCCCGGCGGGCTTCGTAGGCGGTGGTGAGGTCGGCGAGGAAGGGCCGGTCGGACCATTCGTCGGTGGTGATGTGATGCAGGACGAGGGCCACCACGTGGTCGTCGGGGGCCAGCCGCAACACCTCGGCGCGGACGGGCAGCTCGGCGCTCAGGTCGAAGGGCCGGCGCTGCGCCGCGGCGATCCGCGCGGCCGCCTGCCCGCCTTCGCCTAGGCCGTCGGCGCCGTCGGCGTGATCAGCGCCGTCGATATCGACGATCGAGAACTGCGGCCGCGCTTCGTCGGCCGGCACGATCTGCTGGTACGGCACGCCGTCCAGCTCGACGAACCGGGTGCGCAACGCCTCGTGACGGCGCGTCACGTCGGTGAGCGCGGCACGCAGGGCGGCCGTGTCCAGCTCGCCCCGGACGCGGAACACCAGGGGGAAGTTGTACGCGGCCCCGCCGCCGGTGATCCGCTCCACCAGCCACAGGCGGCGCTGGGCCGCCGACAGGGGGATCAGCGCCGGACGTACGGGGAGGGCGGCCAGGGCCGGGCGGGCGGGGCCCCGGGCCGCACCGGCACGCGGGGCCAGCTTCTCCGGGGTCGGCGCCTCGAAGAGGTCGCGGATGGCGAGTTCGGCGCCGAGCTCGGTGCGGGCGCGGCTGATCAGCCGGGTCGCGAGCAGCGAGTGGCCGCCGAGGTCGAAGAAGTCGTCCTCGGCGCCGGTCCGGGGCAGGCCCAGGACCTCGGCGAACAGCCGGCACAGCACCTCCTCGACGGGGGTGCGCGGGCCGCGTCCCGCCGACAGGGCGACGGCGGGTTCGGCGTCGGGCAGGGCCCGCACGTCGAGCTTGCCGTTGTCGTTCATCGGCAGCCCGGGCAGCACCACGAACGCGGCGGGCACCATGTAGCCCGGCAGCCGGCGCCCGAGGTCGTCGCGCAGCCTCCGCACGAGCGCGCTGTGGCCGCGTCCCGCGGCGGGGGTGTTGGCGAACGGGGCGTCGCCGCGGTCGGCGCGCGGCCGGTACAGGCCCGTGGTGAGCCCGGTCCCCGCGCCGGGGACGAACACCGCGTCGTAGCGGCCGGGTTCGTCGGACCAGGTGGTCAGCAGCCGGTATCCGTGTGCCTCCGCGATCTCCCTCAGGTCCTCGGGTTCCACGCCCGTCGCGGCGACCGCCGCGGGGCGGCCGGTGTCCAGGGCGCGCAGACCGGCGAGGTCTCCGGCGGTGCGGGCGTCGGGGACGCGGCGCATCCGCAGCGGCGTCGTGCCGTCGAGGCGGGCGAGCAGCGCCTTCCGGCCGGTCCAGTCGACGGCCGAAACGTCTTCCAGGGGTTCGGCGGTCTCCCCGTCGTGGAGCACCACGTCGTAGCGGTAGCGGGTCAGTTCGTTGTGGTGACGGCCGGCCTTGGTGCGCAGGTCGACGCGGACGTCGAGGGCGGTGAACCAGTCCGGGTCGACGAGGAGTTCCTTCTCCAGCGCCAGGCCCCGGTCCACGGCCCGGCGCAGCGTGTCGGGGTCGGTGTCCGCGCCGGCCCGGGCGGCCTGGACGCCGGCCTGGAACACCCGGGCCTGGCGCAGGTCACGGATGTCGCCGAGGAACAGGCCGCCGCCGGGCGCGAGCAGGGCGAGCGCACCGCGGATCACCTGGTGCAGGTGGTCCAGGCTCGGGAAGTACTGGACGACGGAGTTGACGACGATCGTGTCGAAGTATCCGGCGGGCAGCCCGTCGGTCACCTCGGCGGCCTGGCAGCGGAGTTCCACCTTGGCGGCCAGCGCGGGGTCGCTCGCGACGCCTTCGGCGAGCTTGCGGATGACGGGGGCGGCGAAGTCGGTCGCCCAGTACGCCTCGGCCTCCGGGGCGAGCCGGGAGAGCAGCAGTCCGGAGCCTACGCCGATCTCCAGCACGCGCCGGGGCCGCAGTTCGCGGATGCGGGCCACGGTGGCCTCACGCCACTCGCGCATGTGCTCCACCGGGATCGGGGCGCCGTCGTAGGAGCTGTCCCAGCCCGCGAAGTCCTCGGTGAACAGGGCCGTGCCGATCTCGGCGTACTCGGCGGAGTAGATCTCCCGCCACTCGCCGATCTGCTCCTGTTCGGCCGACTCACGTGCTCCGGCGTCGGGTTCGGCGGGGACGACGTAGGCGAGGAGGCGCTTGGTCCCGGGGGCGGCGGCGTCGTCGCGGGCGACCACGGCGGCCCGGGACACCTCGGGGTGCCGGTCGAGGGCGGTCTCTATCTCCCCCAGCTCCACCCGGTGGCCGCGGATCTTCACCTGGTCGTCGGTGCGGCCGAGGAAGTCGAGGTTGCCGTCGGGACCGCGCCGGACCAGGTCGCCGGTGCGGTACATGCGCTCGCCGGGCAGGCCGTAGGGGTCGGCGACGAACCGCTCGGCGGTCGGGCCGGGCCGGTCGAGGTAGCCGCGGGCGAGGCCGGCTCCGGCGATGTAGAGCTCGCCCGCCACACCGTCCGGGACGGGCCGCAGCCAGCCGTCGAGGATGCGGGCGCGGGTGGCGCGGATGGGCTTGCCGACGGTCGGAGCGGCGCTGTCGTGAGTGCCGCCGCCGAGGGTGTTGATGGTGTACTCGGTGGGCCCGTACAGGTTGTAGCCGTAGGTGCCCTCGGTGTCCCGCAGGGTGTTCCACACGGTCTCGGTGACGGCCTCGCCGCCGAGCAGCACGAGCGGCGGCCGGTGTCCCTCCAGCAGGCCTTCCTCGAGCAGGAGATGGGCGTAGGTCGGCGTCACGTTGACGACGTCCACCCGGTGTTCCTCGCAATACGCGACGAGGGCGGTGGCGTCGCGCCTCAACTCCTCGTCGCAGACGTGCACTTCGTGTCCCTCGACGAGCCAGAGCAGCTCCTCCCAGGACATGTCGAAAGCGAAGGACACGGTGTGCGCGATGCGCAGCCGGCGGCCGCCGGCCGCGGCGACGGCCGGGGCGAAGATCTCCTTGCGGTGGTTGAGCTGCATGTTGGTCAGGCCCGCGTACGGCGTGACGACGCCCTTGGGGCGGCCGGTGGAGCCGGAGGTGTAGATGACGTAGGCCGGGTGGTCGAGGCGGAAAAACCGCTCGACCGGGGCGTCGGGCAGGGCGGCCAGTTCGGCGGCGGTGTCCGGGTCGTCGAGGAGCAGCCGCGGGGTGTCCCCGGTCAGGCCGGCCGCGACCGCGCGGCGGGAGAGCAGCAGCAGCGGGCGGGCGTCGTCGAGCATCGAGGAGAGCCGCTCGGCGGGGTGGTCCAGTTCCAGCGGCAGATAGGCGGCGCCGGTGCGCAGCACGGCGAACAGGGCCACGACCGTGTCGAGGGAGCGCGGCAGGCCGAGCGCGACGACCTGTTCGGGTCCGGCGCCGCGGGCGATCAGCAGCCGTGCCATGCGGTTGCAGCGGGCGTCGAGTTCGGCGTAGGTGAGGGTGGCGGTCCCGGAGACGAGGGCCGTCTCGGCGGGGGTGCGGGCGGCCTGCGCGGCCAGCATGTCGGCGACGGTCTCGTGCGGCACGGCCGGCCGGCCGTCGGCGTCCTCGCGGGCCAGCCGGGCCGCTTCGGCGGGCAGGGCGGCGTCCAGCGTGCCGACGAGCGCCGTCGGGTCGGCGACCAGCCGGGCGGTCAGGAGCACGAACCGGTCCAGCAGGGCGCGCGCCTGTTCGCCGTCCAGCAGGTCGGGCCGGTGGGCGAGGGTCACGCGGATGCGCTCGCCGGGGGTGACGACCAGGCTGGCCGGATAGTGGGTGGCGTCCACGTTGGCGACCGCGGTCGCGCCGTGCCGCTCGCGCAGTGCGGCGAGCCGCTCGTCGGTGTCGGCGTTGCGCAGCACGAACAGCGTGTCGAACAGACGGCGGTGCCCGGTCTCGGCCTGGAGCACGCCGAGGCCCAGGTGCTCGTACGGCAGCAGTGCGAGCCGTTCGTCCTGGACCCGTCGCAGCAGGTCCAGGACCGGCTCGCGCGGGTCGAAGGAGATGCGGGCGGGCACGGTGTTGAGGAACATGCCGATGACGTTCTCGACGTCCGGCACCTCGCTGGGCCGGCCGGCCACGGTGGTGCCGAACGCGACGTCGGTGCGGCCCGTCGCGGTGGCCAGGGTCAGCCCCCAGGCCGCGTTGAGCACCGTGTTGAGGGTGAGGCCGTGCCGGCGGGCGGTCTCGCGCAGCCGCTCGCCGGTCTCCGGGGCGAGCGCGGTGTCGAGCTGCTCCGGGATCACGGGGTCGGGGCCGCGGTCCGCGACGGCGGGCGTCAGCAGCGTGGGCTCCTCGAAGCCGGTCAGCGCGGTGCGCCAGGCGCTGGTGGCCTCCGCGTCCTGCTGGCGTGCCAGCCAGGACAGGTAGTCGCGGTAGGAGCCGGGCCGGACGAGCCCCGCCGGGTCTCCCCCGCTCTCGTACAGGGCGAACAGCTGGTCCAGGAAGAGCCAGGCCGACCAGCCGTCCCACAGGATCAGATGGCGGCCGATCACCAGCCGGTCGCCGCGCTCCGCGCCGAGCCGCACGAGCAGCAGCCGGAACAGCAGCGGTCGCGTCAGGTCGAAGCGGCGTGAGCGCTCCTCGTCCATCAACTCCCGCAACCGCACGTCCTGTTCGGCTGCGGTCAGGGCGCCGAGGTCCACTTCGGTCAGCGGGATCTCCGCGTCGCGCACGATGAACTGCACCGGCCGGCGCAGCCCTTCGCTGGTGAAGCCGGCGCGCAGGCTGGGGTTGCGGGCGAGCAGGGTGCGCACGGCCGCGGACAGCCGGTCCGCGTCGACGCGCCGGGCGAAGTCGAAGGACTCGTGGACGGTGTAGACGTCCAGGGCGCCGTCGTCGTAGGTGGAGTGGAAGAACAGGCCTTCCTGGAGCGGGGCGAGCGGCCAGACGTCCTCGACGCGGCCGGGGGCGAGCCGCTCGACGTGCGCGCGCTCCTCCTCGGTGAGGGTGAGGTCGGGGGCGTCCGCGACGCTCCCGGTGAGCTCGTCGATCGTCGAGGCGGCCGCCAGCGCGGCCGGGGTGCGGTGCTCGAACACCTCGCGCGGGCCGATCGCCAGGCCCACGCGGCGGGCGCGGCTGGCGACGGCGATGGAGGTGATGCTGTCGCCGCCGAGCAGGAAGAAGTCGTCGTCCGCCGAGACGTCGGGGAGCTTCAGGACGGCGGCGAAGATCTCCGTGAGGAGCTGTTCGCGGGGGTCGCGCGGGGCGCGGGCCGCGGCCCTGACCGCGTGCGGGGCCGGCAGGGCGGCCCGGTCCAGCTTGCCGCTCGGGGTGAGCGGCAGGGCGTCGAGGACCACCCAGGCGCCCGGCACGAGGGCCGGGGGCAGCGATCCGCCGAGCGCGTCGCGCAGGGCGGTGACGTCGGTGTCGCGGGCGGCGTCGTGCGGTACGACGTAGGCGACGAGCGCGTTGTCCCGTACCGTCACGGCGGACTGCGCCACCCCGGGCAGGGCGGTCAACGCGGCCTCGATCTCGCCGGGTTCGATGCGGTTGCCGCGCAGTTTGACCTGCCGGTCGGTGCGGCCGAGGTACTCGACGACGCCGTCGGCGCGACGGCGGACCAGGTCGCCGGTGCGGTACATGCGGCTGGCGGGCGGGCCGTAGGGGTCGGCCGTGAAGCGTTCGGCGGTGAGCGCCGGGCGCGCGTGGTAGCCGCGGGCCAGCTGGACGCCGGTCAGATACAGCTCGCCGGGCACGTCGTCGGGCACGGGGCGCAGGTCGGCGTCGAGGACGCGCAGGCCGGTGTTCCAGACCGGTCGCCCGAGGGGCACGACGGGGCCTTCGTCGGCGCCGTCGCAGCGGTGGTGGGTGACGTCGACGGCGGCTTCGGTCGGGCCGTACAGGTTGTGCAGCGGGACGCCGGTCAGGGCCTCCCAGCGGGCGGCGGCGGCAGTCGGCAGGGCCTCACCGCTGCTGAACACACGGCGCAGCGAGGCGGCCCAGGCGGGGTCGCCGGCGACCTCGTCCGACTGCAGGAAGGCCTCCAGCATGGAGGGCACGAAGTGCATGGTGCTCACGCGCTCGTCGCGTACGAGGGCGGCGAGGTAGGCGGGGTCGCGGTGGCCGTCGGGGCGGGCGAGCACCACGGCCGCGCCTTCGAGGAGCGGCCAGAAGAACTCCCAGACGGAGACGTCGAAGCTGGACGGGGTCTTCTGCAGCACCCGGTCGTCGGCGGTCAGTCCGTAGGCGCCCTGCATCCAGGCGAGCCGGTTGACGACGGCCCGGTGGGTGACGACGACGCCCTTGGGGCGGCCGGTGGAGCCGGAGGTGTAGATGAGGTAGGCGGGGTCGTCGGGACGCGCGCCGGGGTGGGCCGGCGGCGGTCCGTCACCGCCTCGCGGGCCGTCCTGCGGGCGGTTGTGCGGGCCGCTCTGCGCATCGCTCCGCGCGTCGCTCCCCGAGGGGTCCCGCGAGTCGTCGGGCGGGACGTCGGGGTCGTGCCGGTCGTCGAGGAGCAGCAGGCCGGCACGGCTCGCCTCGGGCAGCCGGTCGGCGACGGCGGACAGCGTGATCACCGTCGTCGCGCCGGAGTCGGCGAGCATGTGGGCCACGCGGTCGGTGGGATAGTCCAGGTCGAGGGGGAGGTAGGCCGCGCCCGACCTGAGCACGCCGAGCAGGGCTGTCACGAGTTCCGTGGAGCGGGGCACGGCGACGGCGACGAACGTGCCGGGGCGCGCTCCGCGTGCGCGAAGCCGTCGCGCCACGTCCGCCGCGCGGGCGTCGAGGGCCGCGTAGGTGAGCCGTTCGCCGCCGAGGACGACGGCCGTGGCGTCGGGCGTGCGGCGGACCTGGGCCGCGAACGCGTCGGCGAGGGTCGTCGCCGGGACGTCCCGGTCCTCGCCCCGGGCGTGGGCGCGCAGGGCTTCGTCGGCGGTGAGGAGGTCGAGGGAGGAGACAGGCCGGGAGGGGTCCTCGGCGATCGTCTCCAGAACGCGGGCGAAACGGTCGCCCAGGGTGCGCACGCGGTCGGCGTCGAGGCGGTCCGCATGGTGCTTCAGCCGCAGGTCGAGGCGTCGGCCGCCGGGCTTGACGACGAGCGCGAGCGGGTAGTGGACGGCGTCGTTGAAGGCGTCGGCGGTGATCCGCAGGGTCCCGGAGGCGTCCCGCAGGCCGGTTTCCGCCGGATAGTTCTCGAAGACCACGAGGGTGTCGAACAGTTCGCCCTCGCCCGCGTGGCCGGCCAGTCGCTGGATCTCCGCCAGCCCGAGGTGCTGGTGGTCCAGGAGGCGGGCCTGCTCCTCCTGCAGTCGGACGAGAAGGTCGCCGAAGGTCTCGCGGGGGCTCCGACGCACCCGCGTGGGCAGGGTGTTGATGAAGAGGCCCACCATCGAGGCGATGCCGTCGACCTCGCCGTCGCGGCCGGAGACGGTCGTGCCGAACACCACGTCGTCGCGGCCGGTGAGCCCGGCGAGCAGCAGGCCCCAGGCGGCCTGGACGACGGTGCCGAGAGTGACGCCGTGGCCGCGGGCGCGTTCGGTGAGAAGGGCGGTGGTGCGCTCGGGCAGTTCCAGGCGGACGTGGGCGGGCCGCAGCGGTCCGCGCGCGCCGGGGGCGGTCACGAGGCGGGTCGGCTCGTCCAGGCCGGCGAGGGCGGTGCGCCAGGCGTCGCGGGCGGCCTCGCGGTCCTGCGCGGCGAGCCGGCGCAGGAAGGCGCGGTAGGGGGTGACGTCGTCGAGAGCGGGCGTGTCGTCGCAGTAGAACGCCATGAGCTCGCGGTGCAGGACGGGCAGCGACCAGCCGTCGGCGACGATGTGATGGAACGTCAGGACGAGGCGGCTGCGCCGGCCGCCGAGCCGCAGCAGGGCGCAGCGCAGCAGCGGGGGCGCGGCCAGGTCGAAGCCGGCGGTGCGCTCGTCCTCGGCCACCGCCTCGCCGAGCGTCTCGCGCAGGTCGGCGTCCTGGTGGGACAGGTCGATCTCCCGCCAGGGCAGGGCGACGTCCCGGGCGATGATCTGCACGGGCGAGCCGTCGAAGCGCTGCCGGAACGCGGCGCGCAGGGGCGCGTGCCGGTCCAGGAGGTGCTGGGCGGCGCGGCGCAGGGCGGCGCCGTCGACCGGTCCGGTGAGATCGAGGACCTGCTGGACGACGTAGGAGTCGCCGCCCGCGCCTGCGGTCAGGGCGTGGAAGAAGAAGCCCTGCTGGAGCGGGGTGAGGGGCAGCAGCTCCTCGAAGAGGTCG
>NZ_JBEPBI010000095.1:0-27348 GCF_040299045.1 Streptomyces sp. NPDC001027 | reverse complement strand
CGACGGCTCCGAGGCGGCCGAGGCGGCCGAGGTCTCGGACGCCGACGTCGAGGCGCCGGCGTCCGGGAAGGCCGACCGGCCGCAGACCGCGGACTAGCCGCAGTACTGCGCCTGCTTGCCGATCGAGCGGTACATACAGTCCGCGTTCTCCAGCAGTTGCAGCACCGCGTCCCGGTTACGGGAGGTCTCCCGCTCGATGACCTCGTCGGGCGGGTAGAAACCGCCTCCCGAACCGGACGACGGGTACATCTCGAAGGTGTACGAGAAGATCCTCTGCGTTCCCCAGAGGTAGTCGTCGATCGAGCCGTCGGTGATGTACAGGTCGCTGGACTGCTCGGCGGTGTACCCGTTGCTCGCGGCCATCTTCCGGCCGACGGCCTTGAACGCGGCGTTGTCGTCCGCGCTCATCCCCGTCGCCGTGTCCGCGTACGTGTAGCCGAACGGCCACAGCACCAGCTCACTGTAGGTGTGGAAGTCGATTCCGGCGGTGATCTGCTGCCTGCCGCCCACCACCCGGCTGCGCACGAAGTCGGCGACGACCTTCACCTCGGGCGCGGACTCGGCGGACGCGCCCCGGTAGGTCTCGGACGACCTGGTGCCCGAAGATCCTCCGCAGCAGCCCCACTTGAAGTCCCAGTTCCGGTTGAGGTCCGTCCCGACGTACGAGGAACCGGAGTTGGGCTGCCGGTTCTTGCGCCATGACCGGTAGGAGCCGGTGGCGATGTCGTACTCGCCGCCGTCCGGGTTGAGGTCGGGGACGATCCAGATCTCGCGGCCGTCGACCATGTCGGTGATCCGGGAGTCGGTGCCGTACCCGGCGCTCAGCTCGCGCATCAGGTACAGGGCCATCTCCACGGTGAGGTGCTCGCGGGCGTGCTGGTGATGGGTGAACAGCACCTCCGGCTCGGCCTCGTCGACGGCCACGTTGTCGCTGATCTTGACGGCCACGATGTCCCGGCCCTGGTAGGACCTGCCGATGACCCGCTTGCTCATGATGTCCGGGCGGGCGGCGATGCGCTGGTCGATCTCCGCCGTCATCTCCGCGTAGTTGTGGTACCGGGAGTCCGCGGACGGGAAGTCGAAGAGCCGTACCTCGTCCTCGGCGACCCGGTCCGGCGCCGCGCCGAGCGGCGAGACCGCGTACCCCTGGGCGCGCAGCTTCCCGATCTGCTCGGCCCGGCCGGAGACCACGACGGTCTCCTCGTCGGCCTCGTCCACGCTCACCCCGGAGGCGGCGATCGCGGTGCGCAGCTGCGGGGTGCTGTGCCGGACGTGGATCTCGTACTGGCGGACGTCGTCGGCGGACGGCGCCGGCTTTCGGGCGCCGCCCGCCGACGCGTCGGTGACGGCCGAGAACGGTGCGGCCAAGGCGAGGGCCAGCAGGGCGGCGAGGACGGTGCTTCTCGCGCCGCTGCCGCGGGTGCGCAGTCGCATGAACGCTCCTGGTGGGGAGTCGGAGTGTGTGGGGGCGTGCACTTCGCCGGTGCGCCTGGTGTGCGGCTGCCGCACATCGTCGATGCATGGCATGAACAGGTCAATAGGTAACGGGTGGCAAAGGGGCGATGGCCAAAAACGTGCGCAAAACGACGTATGACCGGCCGCGAAGTGTATGTGCGCACGCACCCGCCGAAAGTGATCACACGCGAGGGCGGACTGCGCACATCAGGTGGAGATCGGGCAGGCGCTCGTGCCGGACCGGCCGCTTCGCGCTTTCTTGACCCTCATGGCGGCCCCCACGGGACCCCCCACAGGCCCCCACAGGCCCCCACGGGACCCCCGCTGGCGCTGGCGGGACTGCTGTTCCTGGTGCTGTGCGTCAAGCAGATCCGGGACCAGCCCTGGTCGGAGTTCTTCTGACCCCGACCGGGCCCCGCGGAGCCCCCGTTGAACCCCGCGGAGCCACAGCCGGCCCCCGGCCCGCGAGGCCCCCGGGCCGCGCCCCTGCCGGCGCGTGCCGGCGCGTGCCCGGGCGGGGCCTCGCGCGGCCCGTGGCGGCCCGTCAGTCCACGGCGCTCCGCCAGCGCGGGCTGAGCGCGATCGTCCGCAGCTGCTTGACGGTCAGGGCCGGCTCGGCGCGGGTCGCCGCCTTGTTCTGGTCGGCGGTGTTGAAGGCGCTGACCACCACCCGCAGGCCGTCCTTGCGCAGGGTGTCGACGGTCCACATCACGACCCCGGCCCCGCCCTTCTCGCCCGGCCCCTGGTGGACGGCGACCCGGGTGCCGTCCTTCAGGGTCTCGGAGCCGTCGCCGAACAGCTCGTCGGCGACGTCGGACATGGCCGGCTGCACGTTGACCTGGACCAGGCTCCTGCCCTTGCCGTCGTCGACGATCATGTATCCGAACCCGGTCTCCTGGCTGCCGTACGAGACGCGCTTCAGGTTGTCCGGCAGCAGGAGACTGAGCTTGCGCAGGATGACCCAGCCGGCCATCTCCGCGGGCCGGGCGGACGCGCTCGCGGCGGCGGTCGGCCGCTGGTCCAGCGGGATGGCGTCCACGATCCGGCGCCACTCCGGGGCCGCGGCGAGCGTCCTCAACTGCGTCGTCGACAGCGGGGGTTCGGGGCGGGTGACCGGCTTGCCCTTCTCCGCCGCGGCGTTCCACTCGATGACGCTGACACGTTGTCCGGCGGGAGTTACCAGGTCGGCCCCCCACGCCTTGGTGTCCTCACGGCGGTCGGGGTACTCGTAGCCCTGGTAGACGGTGACCGCCGACCCGTCGGGCAGCACGTCGGTGCGGCAGCTGTCGAATCCCGTCTGCCCGCCGTCCGAGCAGGGCATGACGGCTGTGACGGGGTCGAACCCCTTCGTGTCCGTCCGGACGCGGTCCAGGCCGACGGAGACGGCCCCCTCGCCCTTGCCGTCGTCGAACACGCCCAGCGCGAGCGGCGGCAGATCTCCCGTCGTGCCGCGCGCCTCCGTCTTGGTCAACTTGCCCTTCGGCAGCAGCTTCCTGAGCGTGCGGAACACGTCGTCGGCCGAGTACGCCGTCGGCTTGGCGCTGCCGCTCGCGGCGACGGAGGCGGGCTTCACAGGAGCGGGCGAGTCGTCCCACGGCGTCAGCAGCGTCCCGCCGACCCCCACGAGGGCCAGACCGGCCGCGCCGCCCGCGACGGCGGCCCTGCGCCGCAGCCGCAGCCGGCGCCCGCGGGCCTGGCCGGCGGCGGCGAGCGCGCCGCCCTGACCCTCGAAGGCGCCGCCGGCCTCGTGCAGGGCGGCGGAGAGCCGCTCCTCGAAGGGATCGCTGTGCTGGTCTACGGGCATGGTGAACACCGTCTTCCGCGTGGGATGGAGTGAAGTACCGGGTGACGAGTGGAGCGGGCGAGTCGACCCGCCCCTGCGGGTCGGACGGTTCAGGGCCGGGCGTACTCGCTCATGTCCTCTCCGAGCAGCTGCCGCAGGCGTCCGAGGGCCCGCGAGCAGCGCGTCCGCACGGCAGCGGAGCTGGCGTTCATCGCGTCGGCGGTCTCCTCGATCGAGCGGTCCTCCCAGTACCGCAGCACCACGACGGCCCGGTCCTTGGCGGGCAGCCGCCCGAGAGCCTGCACGAGCGTCAGCCGCAGCGAGGAGTCGGAGCCCATGCCGTCGGCCACGTCGGGGAACACGTCCACGGCCTGCTCGCGGCTGCTCCGCTTGCGCTGGTGCGCGAGGAAGGTGCGGGTGAGGACGGTCTGCGCGTACCCGGCCGGGTTGTCGACCCGGGACACCCGCCCCCAGCGGACGTACAGCCTGCCGAGGGTCTCCTGAACCAGATCCTCGGCGAGGTGCGTGTCCCCGGCGGTGAGCAGACACGCCGACCGGTACAGATGCCGGGCACGCGCCGCCGCGAACTCGGCGTACTCGTCCGCGCGGACCTGCCCCATGTGTGTGCCCCCTGTGTCGCTCGCCGTGTCGCCCTCACTTCACTGATGCGGTGGGGCACGGTAAATGTTTCAGGGGGATCCGAAAGAGGTTGCCCGACCCCCGCCGGGTAGGTTTCCGCTGTGACAGACCAGCCGCCGCCCACCCCGCCGCCGCCCACCCCGCCGGGGTTCGGCCCGCCCCCGCCGCAGTACGCCCCGCAGCAGTCGGCCGGCCCGGACTTCACGGCCGTCGACAAGCACAACGCGGTCGTCGTGGACGCGGCCGGCGTCGCCTTCGAGATGTACGACATCACCGTCGACTTCCCCTGGTCCGAGATCCGCAGCGTCCACTACAAGGCGAGCCCCAACGGCAAGGCGCTCATGGTCGCCGTGGTCCACGTCGACGGCCGGGTCTACGAGTGCGTCGTCACAGCCAAGCCGAAGGACCGCCTCCAGACCTGGTTCCCCCACCTGGCCTGGGTCCTCGCCCACTACCGCCCGACAGGCTGACGCCACCCCGGCCACCCTCTCGCCCATCCGTCCTCCTAGTGCTGTGACCGCGAGGGTTCACCGGTGTCGACGCAGACGATCACTGATTAGACTCCGTGCGATTCGCTGTTCGAGTGCGGGGAGCTGCATGTCGTCCTACCGGGGCAGTCGTTTCTCCATTGCCGCTGCAGTCAGTGCTGTGCTCACTCTTGTCGGCGGCTGCGCTTCAGGAGGGGGCGACACGGCTGACGAGTCCGCGTCGTCGTCTCCTGTCCCGTCGCCGAGGCCGTCGGCTACTGTGCGGCGGCCCCTCACTGCTGCGGAGTTGGCGGCAGCGCTTCCCGAAGAAGGCGCTCTGCCGGGCTACAGGGTCACCAGCGCGCCTGAGACGAAGACCGGCGGCGAGAAGTCCGATCACAGCGTGCGGCCTGCCGCATGCCAACCGCTTGAGGATGCCAGGTCTCGCGTCTTTGCCGACTCGGTGGCCAGCGCCTGGGTCAACATATCCGCCCAGGAGTTCGCCCCGCCGACCGAGACCCTTACCTTCACCAGCTATCGCTCCCGAGGCGCTGGCGCGTACCTCTCCTCCTTGGACACGGCGCTCGACACATGTCCGTCGCTGTCCTTGCTAAGCCGCTACGGCGACCGCGTGGATGTGGGCGTCGAACGAGTCAAGGACCAGGTATCGGTGGGTGACGCCTCGGTGAGCTTCCGGATGCACTGGGCTTTGAATGTCGACGGGTTCAAGTCAGAGACATATTCCCTGGTCACAACTGTCCGCTCAGGAGAAGGGACCATCACTGTCGTATCGGACAGCAGTGTCGGTAGCCAACTCTCTGACGCGAAGAAGCGCGCATTTGTCCCGAAGCTGGACCAGCAGCTACTGGAACGTCAAGCCGACGCCCTCGGTGAAGCACAGCGCAGCTGAGCTCCCACTTCCCCAGCGAAGGAGCCTCAGCCGAGGCTCCCCCGCTGAGGCTTCCCCAGCGAAATGATCTGGCTTACGGCAGACCGTGTACGTGCGGGCCCACCGCCGACGACCAGGCGTTGCCCGCGGTCGCGTCCCAGTTGGTCGACCAGGTCATCGCGCCGCGCAGGGCGGGGTAGGTCTTCGACGGTTTGAAGGAACCGCAGGCGGACCCCTTCGTCAGGCAGTCCAGGGCGTTGCCGACCACCGTGGGGGAGACGTAGCCGCTGCCCGCGCCGCGGGTGGAGGCCGGCACGCCGAGGCCCACCTGGGACGGGGACAGGCCGCCCTCCAGCTGGATGCAGGCGAGCGCGGTGAGGAAGTCCACCGAGCCCTGCGAGTACACCTTGCCGTCGCAGCCCAGCATGGAACCGCTGTTGTAGTACTGCATGTTGACGACCGTGAGGATGTCCTTCACGTTCAGCGCCGTCTGGAAGTAGGCGTTCGACGTCGACTGCATGTCGATCGTCTGCGGCGCCATCGTGAGGATCATCGACGGGCCCGCCTTCGCGGACAGGGAGCGCAGCGCCTGCGACATGTACGTCGCGTTGAGGCCGTTCTCCAGGTCGATGTCGACGCCGTCGAAGCCGTACGTCTGCATCAGCGCGTACACCGAGTTCGCGAAGTTCGCCGCGGAGGCGGAGTCGTTGACGGAGACGGAGCCCCGCTCGCCGCCGACCGAGACGATGACCTTCTTGCCGGCGTTCCGCTTCGCGCGGACGTCCGCCTTGAACTGGTCGACGGTGTAGCCGTTCAGACCGGCGGAGTCCAGGGCGAAGGTCACCGCGCCCGGTGTCGTCGTCGCGTCCGCGAAGGCCACGGCGATGATGTCGTACTGGGCGGGGACGTCCGAGATGCGCTGGACCGCGGCGCCGTTGTTGAAGTTCTGCCAGTAACCGGTCACGGCGTGCCGGGGCAGTGAGCCGCCCCCGGTGTCACCGGTCGGGGCCGTCGTGCCGGTGACCGTCGCCGACCTCGCCGACTCGCCGGCCGCGTTGACCGCCGTCACCTGGAAGCCGTACGACGTGGACGCCGCGAGCCCGGTCACCGTCGCGGACGTGCCGGTCGCCGCCGCCACCTGCGTGCCCGCGCGGTAGACGCGGTACCCGCTCGCGCCGGAGACGGCGTTCCAGGCCAGGGAGACCGACGACGACGTCGTGCCCGAGACGGTCAGGCCCGCCGGTGCGGACGGGATCGTGGGCGCGGGGTCGCCGCCCCCGCCGCCGTCGGGGCCGTAGACCGAGACGTCGTCGGCGTAGTAGGCCGCCTGGCCGTACCAGCCGTGCGTGTAGACCGTCACGGACGTCGTCGCGGAGCCCGTGGTGAAGGTCGTCGTCAGATGCTTCCAGGACGAGGCGTCGGGCGTCCACGTCGAGACGTCCGTGGCGCCCGTGCCGGTCACGCCGAGGTAGGCGTAGCCGCCCTGCACCCAGGCGCCGAGCGTGTACGTCGAGTTGGGCTTCACGGCGACGGTCTGGGAGCACCGGGCGTTGTCCTGGCCGGCCGGGGTCGCCTTCAGCGCGGCCGCGCCGCCGTGCACGGGCGAGGAGACGGCGGCGCCGCTGCCCGCGGAGCAGCTCCAGCCGGTCAGTCCGGACTCGAAGCCGGCGTTCTTCGCGTTGTCGACGTCCGCGGCGGACGCCTGAGCCGCGCCCGCCAGGGTGAGGGCCAGCGCGAAGGTCACCGCGCCCGACCACAGTCGTGTCGATCGTGGGGCCGGTCCGCGTGGACATCGTCGTGTCGATCTTTTATGTGGGGACATGACAACAAGTTGGTCCAGACCAATTCCGTTGTCAAGAGGTCGTCGCCGAGTCCGCTTGTGGAGGAGCGGTGTGCGTAACCTGCCCCGGTTTGACAGGACTTGCGCGAAGAAGAGTTGCCAGGCAGCTACGGAAAGCTGTTCTCCGGCCACAGGGGCGTGGATACAGTGCTGAGGTAGTCACGCAATGAAGTCACCCCGGTGCACCGGAGTAGCGCCGGTGGACCGGACCGCGGGAATCGGGGAGCTGCGCGTGCCAACAGCCATTGCCGTGACCGGAGCCGACCTGGCGCTGTCGCCGCAGGACGAACGCACCCTGCCCGCCGCCGTGCTCGACGGCCTGGACCAGCAGCCGCTGGAGGACGCCCTCGCCGCCGTCCAGTCGCTCGTCGACCAGCACGGGCATCTGATCGTGGTGTACTCGCGTGCCGTGCCCACCGCCGTGGAGCAGCGGCTGCACATCATCCGCTCGCTCCTCGAGAGCGACCGCATCGCCCTCTTCCGCCCCGACCTCCCTCCGCTCGCCGTCGCCGTCCTGGTCCGCCAGTTGCGTCAGCTCGCCTCCTGCGACCTCGGGCCCGGCGTGCTCGCCTCCGCCGGCCGGCTGCTCACCCACTATCTCCACGCGGGCGCCCTCCTCGGCTCGGTCGCCCGGCTCGACCGGGTGCCCGGCGTCGGTCTCAAGTCGCACGCCCGGTCATGGGTGCCCGGCAGCCAGTTCGGCGTGCTGGCCCACCCCAAGCCGGAACTGGTGAAGGCCACGCCCGAAACGGTGTTGCCGGGACCGGAGTTCGGCACCTGGCTGCTCGTCGCCCGCGGACACCTGCAGTCCGACTGGGTCACGGACGTGCTCGCCCCCGCCTGGCGGGTGCAGGGACTGCGGGAGACGGAGCTGCCCGCCGAGTCCGCCGACTGGTGGGGCACCGGCAAGGCGATCGAGTTCTGCGCCTACCTGCCCGACCTGTCCGTCCTCTACCAGCTGGTCGCCTCGGTCCGCCAGGGCGTATGCCACTGGTGCGGCATCGACGTCATCGGCGACCGCTGCGTCTTCTGCTCCGCCACCCCGCCGTCCGCCTCCGAACTCGCCGTCCGATCCGCCCGCGAGCTCACCGCGGGCGGCTGAGGCAACCCGCTCCGCCCGCTCCCCACGCTCCGCCCGCTCCGCCTGCTCTGCTCGCTCCGCCCCTTCCTTCCCTTCCCTTCGTTCCGTCCGCCCGACCCGACTCCCGACGAGGTTGTACGGCTCATGAACTCCCGTCAGCGCCGCGGCGTGATCCTGCTCATCCTGTCGATCGTGTGCGCCCTCGGCGCCTTCGCCGGCGTCCTCTCCGTCATCGACGACGTGAAGTCCAAGGTCGGCCCGGAGGTCACCGCGTACGAGCTGCGCTCCGACGTCGCGCCCTACACCGCCCTGAGCGCGGGCCAGTTCAAGAAGATAGAGATGCCGCAGCGCTGGCTGTCCGAGAACGCCGTCACCGACCTGGCCGCCATCCGAGGCAAGATCGCCGTGACGACGCTGCGGAAGGGCTCCCTGCTGCAGAGCGACATGATCGTCGACCAGCCCGCCCTCCGACCGGGTCAGCAGGAGGTCGCCATCATGATCGACGCGGCGACCGGCGTGGCCGGCAAGATCACCCCGGGGGCGTCCGTCAACGTCTACGCCACCTTCGAGGGCGCCCGCGACAGCGACCCCGACCAGTCGAAGATCATCGTCACCGACGCCCGGGTCCTCGACGTCGGCGAGCTGACCGCCCTCGAGCCGGACGAGAAGAACCGCAGCCAGTCGCCCAAGGACGCGGTGCCCATCACCTTCGCGCTGTCGACCCTCGACGCCCAGCGCATCACGTACGCGGAGTCGTTCGCCAAGCGCGTCCGCCTCGCCCTCGTCGCGCCCGGCGGCAGCGCCACGGTCCCCGACAAGGACCGTACGTACGAACTCGCCACGGACAAGTGAGAGGCCGCCGCCCATGCCCACGAGGATCCTCCCGGCCGTCGGCGACGCGGACGCGGTCCGTTCCCTCACCACGCTGCTCAGCCAGCTCCCCGACGCCGAGCCGGTCGCCCCGGTCGCCGACTCCACCCAGCTGGTGGACACCCTCGCCCGGCTCGCCGCCGAGTCGGTCGACGAGCTCCCCGAGGTCGTCGTCGTCCACGAGCGCATCGGCCCCGTGCCGGCGCTGGAACTCGTCCGCGAGGTCGCCCTGCGCTTCCCGGCGGTCGGCGTCGTCCTCGTCACCACCGACGTAGGGCCCGGCCTCTTCGCCGCCGCCATGGACGCCGGCGCCCGCGGCCTGGTCACCCTGCCGCTGAACTACGAGGACCTCGCGAACCGCGTGCAGGCCGTCGCCACCTGGTCGGTCGGGGTACGACGGCATCTCGGCCACGGCGGCGACGTGTTCACCGGCGTGGGCGGCACCGTCGTCACCGTGAGCGGCGCGAAGGGAGGGGTCGGCGCGACCCTCACGGCCGTCCAGCTCGCCCTCGCCGCCCAGGCGTCCGGCCGTCCCACCGCCCTCGTCGACCTCGACCTCCAGGCCGGCGACGTCGCCTCCTACCTGGACGTCCAGTTCCGCCGTTCAGTCGTCGACCTCGCCGCCATCGCCGACATCTCGCCCCGCATCCTCGCCGAGGCCGTCTTCCGCCACGACAGCGGAGTGGCGCTCCTGCTCGCCCCCGGCGAGGGCGAACGCGGCGAGGAGGTCACCGACCGCGCCGCCCGCCAGATCCTCGGCGCGCTGCGCTCCCGCTACGAGGTCGTCGTCGTCGACTGCGGCGCGCAGCTGGCCGGCGCCGGCGCCGCCGCCGTCGAACTCGCCGACCGCGCGCTGCTCGTCACCACCCCGGACGTGGTCGCCGTGCGCGGCGCCAAACGCACCGTGCGCATGTGGGACCGGCTGCAGATCCGCAAGGCCGAGGAGACGACCGTGGTCGTCAACCGCAACAGCCGCAGCACGGAGATCCAGCCCCCGCTCATCCAGAAGATCACCGGCGCGGCCGTCGCCGCGACCACGGTGCCCGCCAACTTCCGCGAACTCCAGGGCGCGGTCGACGCCGGCCGGGTGGACGCCCTCGACGCCAAGGGCGCCGTCCGGCAGGCGCTCTGGGCGCTCGCGGGCGAGCTCGGTCTGGTCAAGGCCGCGGAGACGGCCCTGGTGCGCCGCGGCGGCGGACGCGCGCGCGGCGCGGACCGGGGACCGGCCGGGTTCCGGCGGCGGAGGGAGTGAGATGACCGCACGGCGGACGAGGGCGTTCCTCGCGGGCGACCGGGGCCAGGTCACCGTCGAGTTCCTCGGCATGCTCCCGACGATCATCGTGACCCTGGTGGTGGTGTGGCAGTTCGTCCTCCTGGGATACACGTACACGCTCGCGGGGAATGCTGCCGACGAGGCGGTGCGGGCGGGCACGGCGGCGCATCCGGGGGCGCGGTCGGCGGCCTGCGCGCAGGCGGGCAAGGACAAGCTGGGGGACGCGTGGGAGGGCGGCGCCGAGGTGAGCTGCGGCGGCAGCGGCTTCGTGACGGCCGAGGTCACGCTGCACGTCCCCGTGCTGGTCCCGGGCCTGATCGACTTCCCGTTCCCGGTGCGCGCCCACGCGGGCGCGGTCGAGGAAGAGGACGGCGACTGAGATGGCGTACAGAACGCGAAGGCGGAGGCGTGGGAGCGGGCGGGACCGGGGCCAGGCGGCCATCGAGTACCTGGGCTTCCTGCCCGTCCTCCTCGCCGTCGCCCTGGCCGCCGTCCAGCTCGGGCTGATCGCGTACGCGGCGCAGCAGGCCGGGACCGCGGCGCGCACGGGGGCGCGCAGCGCGTCCCTGCGCGAGGACTACGCCGGGGACTGCGCGCGGGCGGTCAGCAGCTGGCTGGACGCCAGTTGCTCGCCCGCGTACTCCGACAAGGAGGTCCAGGTCACCTCCACCGTCGTCATCCCGTCCGTCATCCCCGGCGTCGGATTCGGAGAGGCGCACAGGACGGCGACCATGCCACTCGACCACTGACGCCCACGCAGTCCACGAGACCGACGAAGTCATCGACGAAGTCCACGAGGAGGAACCGGAGATGAGCCTGCGGGCGCGCATCACCGCCCCCGACGAGCACGGCGGGCGCGGCGAGGACGGCCACCTGGTCACGTCCTACCGGGCCAAGCTGCTGGAGGAGATCGACCTCGCCGAGATGAGCGCGCTGGCGGCGGCCGAACGCCGGGCACGGCTGGAGCGGGTGCTCGGGCACATCATCAGCCGCGAGGGGCCGGTGCTGTCCACGGGGGAACGCGCGCAGCTGATCCGCCGGGTCGTCGACGAAGCCCTCGGCCTCGGCATCCTGGAGCCGTTGCTCGAGGACGCGTCGATCACCGAGATCATGGTCAACGGCCCGGACGCGATCTTCGTCGAGCGCAGCGGCCGGGTGGAGCAGCTTCCCCTGCGCTTCGCGTCGAACGACCAGCTGATGCAGACGATCGAACGCATCGTCTCCACGGTCAACCGGCGGGTGGACGAGACGAACCCGATGGTCGACGCCCGCCTCCCGTCCGGCGAACGCGTCAACGTGATCATCCCCCCGCTGTCGCTCACCGGCGCGATCCTCACCATCCGCCGTTTCCCGCGCTCCTTCACCCTGCACGAACTGGTCGGCTTCGGCTCGCTGGACGAGCAGATGCTGTACCTGCTCGCCGCACTCGTCCAGGCCAAGTTCAACGTGATCGTCTCGGGCGCGACGGGCACCGGCAAGACGACGCTGCTGAACGCGCTCTCCGGTCTGATCCCGGACGGCGAGCGCATCATCACCATCGAGGACTCGGCGGAACTGCAGCTCCAGCAGTCCCATGTGATCCGCCTGGAGTCCCGCCCGCCGAACGTGGAGGGCAACGGCCGCATCACCATCCGCGACCTGGTCCGCAACTCCCTGCGGATGCGCCCCGACCGGATCGTCGTCGGCGAGGTCCGCGGCGGCGAGTCGCTCGACATGCTCCAGGCGATGTCGACGGGCCACGACGGCTCCCTCGCCACGGTCCACGCCAACAGCGCGGAGGACGCGCTGATGCGGCTGCAGACCCTCGCCTCGATGTCGGACGTCGAGATCCCCTTCGTCGCGCTGCACGACCAGATCAACAGCGCGGTCGACGTCGTCGTCCAGCTCACCCGCTTCGCCGACGGCGGCCGCCGCGTCACCGAGATCGCCCTGCTGGACAGCCACGGCGGAGAGCCGTACCGGCTGGCGACGATCGCCCGTTTCAACGCCCGGCCGATGGCCGCCGACGGCCGTATCGACGGCGCCTTCGAGTACTTCCCCCTCCCGCGCCGCACCGCGGACCGGCTCTACATGGCGAGCCAGCCGATCCCGCAGGCGTTCGGGGTCGCGCGTGACGCACTCGAACTGACCACAAGGGAAGCCCGGTAACGCTGATGGACCTCGACACCCTCATCGACCTCACCATCGGTGCGGCCCTGCTGACCTGCGTTCTGGCCGTCGCAGGCCTGCACGCCCACGCCCGGGGCCGGGCGCAGCGCGCCGAACTGGTGGACCGCCTGACCTCGGCAGGGCAGACGTCCGGCGACGGCCCTCGACGGCGCTTCCACACCCTGGACCGGCGGCTGCGCCGCACGGCGACCGGCCGCAGGCTGGAGCTCAAACTCGCGGCGACGGGTCTGGACGTGACGCCGGGCGAGTTCTTCGTCTACCTGCTGGCCGCGGTGACCGGTCTGTGGCTCGTCGGCCAGGCCACCCTCGCCCCCTTCTTCGGGCCGATCGCCGGCCTGCTGGGCGTGTGGGCCGCCTGGCAGTTCCTGACCTGGCAACGCCAGAAACGCATCGAGAAGTTCATCAACCAGCTCCCCGAACTGGCCCGCATCCTGGCCAACGCCACCCATGCCGGGCTGGCGCTGCGCACCGCGATCGGCATGGCGGCGGAGGAGCTGGAGGCGCCGGCCGGCGAGGAACTCGCCAAGGTCGCCAACCAGTTGGCCGTCGGCCACTCCATGGACGACGCTCTCGGCGAACTCGCCGAGCGGCTCCCCTCCCGCGAGCTGGTCGTCCTCGTCACCACCCTGGTCCTCTCCAACCGGGCCGGCGGTCAGGTCGTCGGCGCGCTGCGCAATCTGACGGAGACGCTGGAGGAACGCAAGGAGACCCGACGCGAGGTGCGCACCCAACTGTCCCAGGTGAACATGACGTCGTACGCGGTGCCGGTGCTGGGGGTCGGCTCCCTCTTCCTCATGAACGGCGTCAAGGACGGGGCCCTGGAGCGCATGACCGGCTCCCCGGTCGGCCAGGGCGCCGTCATCATCGCCTTCGCCCTGTACGCGGTCGGCTTCGTCCTCATCCGCCGCATGTCCCGCATCGACGTCTGAGCGGCCGGGAAGGAGCGCGCGTCATGGAACTGCTGCTCGCACTCGTCATGGGCCTCGCCGTCTGGGGCGTCTTCGCCGGCGTCCGCATGTACCGGGCGGACGCCAAGCTCCCGCCGGACCTGGCCCTGGCCCTGGAGGTCGGCGCGACCCGCACCGGCGCGGTCGACTCCGTCGTGGACCGGCTCGGCATGCGGTACGCGCCCGCCGTGCTGCGCCTGATGGGCCCCAAGCAGGTCGCCAGATACCGACGCAAGATCGACCTGGCGGGCAACCCGGGCGGTCTGACCATCGACCGCTACGCGGCGCGCCGCGCGGTGTACGGCGCGCTCGGCGGCTTCGGCGGGCTCGTGTTCCTGCTGCAGGGCAGGATCGTGGTGGCCCTGCTGCTCTTCGCGTTCGCGGCGTTCTGGACCGAGGTCGGCATCTGGGCGGCGATCCGGATCCGCAAGGACGTGATCGAGCGGACGCTGCCCGACTTCCTGGACGTCCTCGCCGTCGTCGTGAGCGCCGGGCTGGGCTTCCGGCAGGCGCTCGACCGCGTCGCGTCGAAGTACGAGGGGCCCTGGGCGGACGAGATCCGCATCACCCTGCGGCAGATGGACCTCGGCGTGAGCCGCCGGCAGGCCTTCGCCGAACTGCGCCTGCGCAACGACTCCGAGCAGGTGGCCATGTTCGTCACCGCGCTCCAGCAGGGCGAGGAACTGGGCGCGCCGATCGTGGACACGCTCGTGTCGATCGCCAAGGACATGCGCCGCACCGACGCCCAGAACGCCCGCCGCAAGGCCGCCCGGGCGGTGCCGAGGGCCACGTTGATGATCACCACGTTCATGGTCCCGGCGACGATGCTCCTGCTCGGCGCCGGCCTCCTGCTCGGCTCCGGCACGGACTTCAGCCCGCTCACGGGCGACTAGGCGGGTGGATGACGGCGATGACGGCGACGACGACCGCGACGGAGACGGCCGCGACGGCCACGACGGCCACGACGGAGACTGCCGCGACGACGGTGACGACGGCTACGACTGGGACTCGGACCGGGACTGGGGCCGGAGCGGCGCCGGCCGGCGCGCGGACGGCGTTCAGGAAGGCGCGCGGCAGGCTGCCGAGGAGGCGGGTGAAGCCGCCGACGGCGGACCCTCCCACGAGCATCCCGATCCAGGTCAACGCGCTGCAGGCGTTGTCCCGCCAGATCTTCGGCTTCCGGCTGGCCATGATCGCCGTCGCGTCCCCGGCAGCCCTCCTCAACGCGGCCCCCGGAACGGGCGTCCGGCTGGTGGGGGCGGCGGTGGTCGTCACCTTCATGGGCTCGTACGTCCTCTTCCGCGACTGGGAACGCTTCGGCCCCCTCCTGTTGAGACACCCCTCGCTGCTCGTCGCGGACACCCTCCTCGGCGCGCTGCTGCTGGTCTCCGCGGGCCCCGGCACGACACTCGCCTACGTCAGCGTCTGCACGCCCCTGCTGGCAGGCATCGTCTACGGCTGGCGGGGCGCCGCCTGCTTCGCCTCCCTCCAGTCGCTGATCCTGCTGCTCGTCCACGCTGCGCTGCGGCACGGGCCCGACGTGAGCGTGGCGGAACGGCTGCTGCTGCCCGGCCTCTGCGTCATCACGGGCGCGATGGGCTCCGCCCTGCGCGCACTGATGCTCCGCTTCGGCGCGGCGACGCAGGCCCTGACCGACGTCAAGGCGCGCCTCGCCGTCACCGAGGCCGTCGCCGCGGAACGTGCCCGACTGGCCCGGGAGATGCACGACTCGGTGGCCAAGACGCTGCACGGCGTCGCTCTCGCCGCGGACGCCCTGGCCCGCTCGGCGGGCTCGCCCGACACGGACCCGGCCCGGGTGCGCCGGCACGCCGAACTGATCGCGCGCGCCGCACGTCACGCCGCCGCGGAGTCCCGGGAACTCCTCACCGACCTACGCCGTGAGGAGCCGGAGGACACCGCTCGCGGCGTCGACGTCCTGCCCGAACTAGCGGCCCGCACACGGGACTTCGCCGCCCGCACCGGCCTGGCGGCCAGCTACCACGCCACCGGCGACCGGGCGACGCTTCCCGTGCCGCCCGCGGTGGCCCGCCATCTCCTCACGATCACCTCGGAAGCCATGGACAACGTCCGGCGCCACGCTGACCCGACCCGCGTCGCCGTGCACGCGGGCGTCCACGGCGACCGCCTGTGCATCAGCGTCTACGACGACGGCCGCGGCCTGCCCGACGGCACCACCCTCGAAGAACTGCGCCGGTCCGGGCACTTCGGTCTGGTCGGCATGGTCGAGCGGGCCGCCGCCATCGGCGCCCGCATCGACATCGGCCGCGGCGCCCACCCCGGGGGCACCGAAGTCCGCCTCGAACTGCCCCTGACGGGGTCCCGCCCGTGAACGACACCCCGCACCCGAAGGAACGCCACGTCATGCCGGACCCGCCCGCACCGCCCGGCGCGGCGCAGCCGCTCTTCCCGCCGTCTCCCCGCCCCGCCCCCGTGCGCGTCGTCGTGGCCGACGACAACCCGGTGGTCCGCGCGGGCCTGACCGCTCTTCTCTCCGGCCGGGACGACATCACGGTCGTCGCGGAGGCGGCGGACGGCCGGGAGGCCTACGAGAGCGCCGTACGGCACCGCCCGGACGTCGTCCTCCTGGACGTCCGCATGCCCGGCGTCGACGGACTCACGGCCCTCCCGCACCTGGCGCGGATCGCCCGGGTCGTGATGCTGACGTACAGCCACGAGGCCGAGATCGTCCAGGCGGCCCTGCGGGGCGGAGCCGGTGGATACCTGGTCCACGGGGAGTTCACCGCCGAGGAACTGGCGTCGGCGGTACGGGACATCACCCGAGGCCGCGCCCACCTCACGCCGACGGCGGCCACAGCGGTGATGGCGCACCTCTACCCCGATGCGACTGCACACGTAAAAACGGACCTGCTTTCCCCATTTCCAGAGACTTCTGACAATCCGCTTTCGCACCTGCAATCACCTATGGGACAGTCGCTCCAGAGACGGGAGCAGGAACGGGAACAGGAGAGGGAACGGGAAAGGGAACGGCAGGCCGGCACGAGAAGCCGACTCAGCGCGAGGGAGGCGGAGATCATGGACCTCATCGCATCGGGCATGAACAACCAGCAGATCGCCGCCACTTGTTTCATCAGCGAGAAGACGGTCAAGAACCACATCAACCGGATCTTCGCGAAGCTCCACAGCGCCAGTCGCGCCGAAGCCACCGCCACATGGCTGGGCACGGCCCCCGGCGCCGCACACCGAGGGGTGGGGTGACGGGTGACGAGGGAGCGAGTGCACGGCCGTGCGATCCGGAAATGGGCCCGGGATTGGGCCCGGAGACCCTCTACCGGAATCGGCGTCGAGGCCTACGCTCAGGGTGCAGACAGCGGCACCGGCGACCAGCGAGCCGGTCACGCGACACCCGGAGGGGAACAGCATGACCCAGTGGATCAGCACGGTCGTCGCCCGTGTCCAGTCCCGATCACCCCGCAACGACAGCGGCCAGACCGCGGTGGAGTACCTGGGCATCATCGCCGTGGTCGTGGCGATCGTCCTGGCGATCACGGGCACGGACATCGGCCAGACGATTTACAACGCGATCACGGACAAGATCAACGAGGTCATCTCCGGCTGACGAAGTCACCTCGTTTCGGCGATGCAGGGCAGGCCTTCCCCATCTACATCACGGTGGTGGCGGGTCTGCTCTTTCTCGCGTTCGCCTACCTGGCCGTGGGACAGGCCGCGGCGAACCGCAACGGTGCGCAGACGGCCGCCGACGCGGCGGCCCTCGCCGCTGCTCTGGACACGAGGGACGAGCTCGCCGACGAATGGGCGGCGAACGTGCTCGACCCGACCAAGTGGCAGGCCATCTTCGACGCCGCCCAGGCGGATTTCGACGGGTGCGGACGTGCGACGCAACTGGCCGCGGAGAACCACGCGACCGTGGAGTGCGGACGGTCGGACGGGCTGCCGCCCGGCTACACGGTGGACGTCCAGACGACCAAGTCCGTCGGCGACTCCATCGTGCCCGGCACCGAGAACCTGCACGCGAAGGCGACCGCCACCGCGGTGATCGAGCCGGCCTGCACCTTCGAGCTGCCCGAGGACGCCGACCCGGCCCTGCTGCCGACGCTCACCTGCGGGGACGGCGACGAGTGGACTCTGGATCCGGAGCACCTCACGGAACTCCCCCGGCCCGAAGACCTCTTTCACGTCCATTTGGCCGACTGAGCAGCGAACGACGAGAAGGAAGCAGCGTGATGAGCATTCGGTTCACGGCGATGGCCGTCAGGAGGGTGGCCGCTCTGACAGCGGTGGCCGGGTTGGTCCTTGGCGTGGCCGGTTGCGGCGGAGGCGACGACGACAAGAAGCCTCCGGCATCGGCGTCGGCGTCCGCTTCGAAGGGGCGAGGCTCTGCGCCGAGCGCCCAGGAAGGGCAGTCCGGTGAGCCTCTCGCCGAACTGAAAGGGCCGAGCGGTCTGCTGCTGGAGATCACTTCGGCCGTGCGTGACTCCGGTGGCTTCGTCACCGTGTCCGCGGACCTGAAGAACGACAGCGCGAAGTTGCTGACGATCCCCGCCCAGCTGAGCGGCAACGAGACGGAGATCATCAGGAACGGCAAGTCCTTCGGCGGCGCGACCCTGGTGGATGCCAAGGGCAAGAAGCGCTACTACGTGCTCCGCGACACGGACGGTCGGCCACTCACCACCACCGGCGTTTCGAGCATCAAGTCCGGTGACTCCGTACCGGTTTTCATGCAGTTTCCGGCACCTCCCGCCGGTACCGCCCAGGTGACGTTCCAGATGCCCATGTTCGCCCCTGCTGACATCACCATCTCCGGGTGAGGCCCCCCATGCCCCCCACCCGCATTGGCCCCCGCACCCGCCCGTCCCGTCTCACCCTCGCCGTGCTCGCCGTCGCCGCCGTGCTCGTCGCCCCCGCGCCCGCCGAGGCCGACACCCCCAGCGTCCCGCCGGGCACCGAACCCACCGCGTCCGCGCCCGTGGACGTCGACGCCAACGACCCCGACCTGAAACTCCCCGAGGGCGGCACGCTCGCCGAGCCCAAGGTGCTCGACATCAAGCAGGTCGTCGAGGACGAGACGGGCGACGAACGCCGGGAGGACACCAACGCCGACGTGACGTTCGCGCTTCAGGCGGAGGTCCTCTTCGGCAAGGACAGCGCGAAGCTCGGCGCGGAGGCGAAGGCGCGCATCACGACGATCGCCGCGGAGATCAAGAAGCAGAACACCACCTTGGTCCGCGTCTTCGGGTTCACCGACAACCTGGGATCCTCGGCGCACGGCGACGTCCTGTCCAAGCAGCGGGCGGACGCCGTCCAGGCGGAGCTCGCGGGCGAGTTGAACGACCCGAAGATCACCTTCGAGGTGCGCGGCTACGGCGAGCAGTACCCCATCTCCGACAACTCGACCGAGGCCGGCCGCAAGAAGAACCGCCGAGTGGAGGTCACGTTCCCGCGCACGGCGAGCTGACCGGCAGACGCCCTTGCTCGGTGCAGGGTGGCGTCACTCTTGCGGCGACGTACTGTCCTCGGACTTGGGCAGCGGATCGGCGACGAAGGTGCCG
Source organism: Streptomyces sp. NPDC001027 (assembly GCF_040299045.1). NCBI lineage: Bacteria > Bacillati > Actinomycetota > Actinomycetes > Kitasatosporales > Streptomycetaceae > Streptomyces > Streptomyces sp. NPDC001027. The sequence goes on along the minus strand of NZ_JBEPBI010000095.1, from coordinate 8,386 downwards.
CGACCGTGAACCGTCTCGATGAGTCCCCGGTCGCGCAGAACCTGAGCCGCGCGCCGGACGGTGAGATAGGCGACGCCGTATTCCTGTGCGAGATCACGTTCGGCTGACAGCCGGACGCCGGGCTGGAGCTCTCCGCTTCGGATCCTCGCCTCGACGTGGTCGGCCACGGCGACGTAGATGAGCTGGGACCCCTGCGGGTTGAAGTCGGGCACCTCACTGCGGTCACTCACAAGGGCAACGTAAGCCGGGGCCGAGCTACGCGAATCTTTAGAGAGCTATACATAGCTCTACATGGCTTAGTAGGGTGAGGTGCAGCAGAGACCCCGGCGACCGCGCGAACGGTCCCGGGGCATGGCCACCAGCCTCTGAGGAGCTGATGACAGTGAGCATTATCCCCGCGCTGCTGCGCTGGATCCTGGGCGTGTGCGCGCCCGGCACCGGCAGGCGTCGAGCAGGCGCGCGCTCTGCCGCGCCCGTCCTCGCACGCGTCCCGGCGAAGACCGGCCCGGCGGCCGTCCGGCTTCCCGTGCTCCGGTCCCCGTACGGGCTGCCCGAGTTCCTCGACGGCGCCGCCACCGTCCCGGTCCGCCCTTACCTGCTCGCGGCGGAGCGGGCTCATCGGCAACTGGAGCGTGAGCGGGCGCGACAGTCGCGGCGTCGTGTGGCCCTGGTCCTGGCGGCGGACTTCGGAATCGACCTGGACCGGCATGTCATGGGCGCGGAGAGGGCGGCGTGACGGGGGCGGGAGGGAAGGTGCCCCGCCGTCCCGTACGGATGTGCGTGCGCTGCGAGGTGACGGGAGTTGTCGCCCGAGTGCGCGCTGGCGGGCCGTCCCGGATACGAGGACGTGCACGGTGCGTGCCGTCGGCTGCGGGACGTTCCGCTGCCGTACGGCGGAGGGCTGCTGCTCGTGCGCCGCTGCGACTGCACCTGTCACCGTCCGCCGTCGGACCAGGCGCGATGAACGCCCACCCGGACGGGGTGGCTTTCGGCTGAGGCCGCGCATCCAGGACCGAACGGCGGGCGACACACCCGCACTCCCCGAGTGTCCGGTGCTCTGTCCGAACCAAGTGAGCGGGAAACAGGGTTCGGCTATGCGACCGGCGTTTCCCCGTCGGTACGCGCGCCCTCTTCGCGTGCTCGCTCGTAGTGCAGCAGGACGACTCCGTTGCCGAACGTGTGGGACTCGAGCAGGGTGAGGGGCGTCAGGGTGTCGGGGTGGGGGAACAGCGGTTTGCCGCGGCCGATGAGGACGGGGTGGACGTACAGGCGGATCTCGTCGACGAGGTCGTGGTGCAGGAAGGCCGCGGCGAGGTCGGCCCCGCCGAGCCCCAGGTCCCCGCCGGGCTGCCGGGTGAGGGCGCGCACCTCGTCGGGCACGACCTCCCGGACGATCACCGTGTTCCAGTCCGCGTGCTGCAGGGTCCGGGAGTACACGTACTTCGGGATGGCCCGCCAGATGCCGGCGAACTCGGCCATGGCCCCGTCGGGATCGACGTCCGGGCCGGAGTCGAACGTGGGCCAGAAGCCGGCCATGAGCTCGTGGGTGACCCGCCCGGAGAGCAGTCCGCCCAGCCCGCGGACGACGTCGTTCATGTGCCGGTGGAGCTCCTCGTCGACACGATGCCAGGAGATGTCGCGGTCGGGTCCCTCGATGTACCCGTCGAGCGACACCGACATCATCAGGACGACCTTGCGCATCAGGCACCTCGCTGGACCACGGGCGGACTCGGCGGACGGTCGGAAGGGTAGGCCTTGGAGGACGCGAAAGGTGGGACATGGGGCGCTGGCGTGACGGGCGGGGCCGGTTGACGGTGCACGGGGACGGCGGGGTCGTCGCGGTCGTCCCGCTGGAGGTCGCGACCTCCTACCGGGCGCGCACCAGGGGCCTGCTGGGGCGGGACGGCGTGGACGGCGCGCTGCTGCTCTCCCCGGCGTCCGGCATCCACACGTTCCGGATGCGCATCACCATCGACGTGGCGTACCTGGCCGGCGATTTCACCGTCCTGGCCGTCCGCACCATGCGTCCCGGCCGCCTCGGCCTGCCTCGGCTGCGCGCCCGGCATGTGCTGGAGGCGGAGGCGGGGGCCCTGGCGGGGTGGGGCGTCGAGCCGGGCGCGCGGGTCACGGTCGAGGTGGACGAGCCAGGCCGCGCCGCTGCGGGGTGAGGGCGCGGGTCGTCCCGTCATCGCCGTGGTCCGCGCTCCGGGGCCGTGGGGAGAATTCACCCGCGCCCACCCCGGCCCCTCTGCGACGATCCCCTCATGAAGGACGACGACGAACGCGACGAGCGCGACGGCCGCAGCGGACGTGACGGACGTGACGGACGTGACGCCTTCGAGGACCTGGTGGCCGAGGGCGTCGCCGTCCCCACCGAGGGCTGGGACTTCTCCTGGTTCGAGGGGCGGGCGACCGAGGCGCGCCCTTCCTGGGGGTACGCGCTGTCGCTGGCCGGGCGGTTGGCGGGCGCGCACGCCGCGCTCGACGTGCAGACCGGGGGAGGGGAGGTGCTGGACTTCGCTCTCGGACGGGCCGCGCCCAAGGCTCCCGCGCTCACCGTCGCGACCGAGGGGTGGCCGGCGAACGTCGCCAAGGCCACCGCGCTGCTGCGGCCGCGCGGCATCGCGGTCGTCGCGGCCCCGCAGGAGGGCCCGCTGCCGTTCGCGGACGCCGCCTTCGACCTGGTCAGCAGCAGGCATCCGGTACGGCCCCTCTGGCACGAGATCGCCCGAGTGCTGCAGCCCGGCGGGACCTACTTCGCCCAACACGTCGGCCCCCGAAGCGTCTTCGAGCTCGTCGAGCACTTCCTCGGGCCGCAGCCGCAGGCGGTGAGCGGCGACCGCCACCCCGACCGGGAGCGCGCCGGCGCGGAGGCGGCGGGCCTGGAGGTCGTCGACCTGCGGGCGGAACGGCTGCGCGTCGAGTTCCACGACATCGCCGCCGTCGTGCACTTCCTGCGCAAGGTCGTGTGGATGGTCCCCGGCTTCACGGTGTCGGCCTATCTGCCCCGGCTCCGCGACCTGCACGAGCAGATCGAGGCCGACGGCCCCTTCGTGGCGCACAGCACCCGCCACCTCGTGGAAGCCCGCCGGCCGTAGAGCCGCCGGGTGACGGGGTCTTCACGGAGTTTCCACATCGTTACCGCGATCGGCTCCTGTCACCCGTCGCCCTCGCGTAACTTCTAGGGAGGGCAATTCGCGTGAGCAAAGCTGCGTGGACGTCACCGCGCAGCGGAGGGGGCTGCGCGGTGACGCCCGCGTCAAGGTGGGGTTCTCCTCGGGTTAGCCCGTCGGGGGGATGTGCGGGCGGATGTCCGAACGGTGCCGAATGCGGCCCGGAACCCCGACTTCCGTCGGCGAACGGGTGACTTTCCCTGCGAATCCGCTGCGTTCCGGCCATGAACCACCCATGATCGACGATCGAAACGGTCACCCGCGTGTCGTCGATCGACTGCGGAGAGTAGTTGTGGCGCGCCGATGCGCGCATCAGCACTCACGAAGGGTTATGGTGGAAACCCCCCCTCGGGCCGGTCCGTCTCCCCCCCACGGACCGGCCCGTTTTTTTGCCCAAGTCCGCACAGGGGTAGGCTGCGCCCCGCGGGGACCGCACCGTTCGGAGGGGCTGACAATCACGTGAACCTGCGCGACAAGCTGCGCGGCCTTCTGGTCAGGCTGTACGCACGCCGGGTGGAAGGCCACCTGGACCACGCTCAGGTGCCCAAGCACATCGGCGTCATCATGGACGGCAACCGACGCTGGGCGAAGGCCGCGGGTTCCACGACCGAGCACGGTCACCGGCGCGGCGCGCACAAGATCGAGGAGTTCCTCGGCTGGTGCACCGAGACGGACGTCGAGGTCGTCACCCTCTGGCTGCTGTCGACGGACAACCTCGACCGCCCGCAGGAAGAACTCGTCCCGCTCCTCGGCATCATCGAGGACGTCGTGCGCACGCTCGCCGCCGACGGCCGCTGGCGCGTCCACCACGTCGGCACGCCCGACATCCTCCCCTCCCATGTGCAGACCGCGCTGAAGGAGGCCGAGGAGTCCACCGCCCACGTCGACGGGATACTGGTCAACGTCGCCATCGGCTACGGCGGACGCCAGGAGATCGCCGACGCCGTGCGCTCGATGATCGTGGACGCGGCGGACCGGGGCACCTCGATGGAGGACCTCGCCGACTCCGTCAGCGTCGACCTGATCGGCCGCCACCTCTACACCGGCGCCCAGCCCGACCCCGATCTCGTGATCCGCACCAGCGGAGAGCAGCGGCTGTCCGGATTCATGCTGTGGCAGACGGCCCATGCGGAGTACTACTTCTGCGAGGTCTTCTGGCCGGCCTTCCGCAAGGTGGACTTCCTGCGCGCCCTGCGCGACTACGCGGCCCGCCACCGCCGCTACGGCGGCTGATTCACCGCACCTGCGGCCGCGCACCCGCGTCCTTCCGGGGCGGCCCGTGTACCCCTTCGCGGGGCGGAAGTAACGAGGAGTTCACCGTCGCGCCGTCATGCGCCCTGGCATGACGGCGCGTTTTCGAGGGCATAAGCCAAGCAGGTCGTCACCCGAACCACGGGTGTCGGATCTCAGCGGACGGCACGGGGCCGTCCGCCCGGGAGGCCCTTTGCACCAGCCCGACCGTGCGGTCACGGCACGGAAGAAGCAGCGGGGGGCCGGTTCTCGGCCCGTGCACAGCGGCCGACGACCGGCCTGGTCGTCGTCTCCGCCCTCCCGGCCCTGCTTCCACTCCGTCGCTCCCCGACCTCATCCGAGGGGGTACGTCCTTCCGTGGTGACCAGCACAAAGCGCCGTATGCCAGACCGGCGCACCTATGTTCTCGACACCAGCGTCCTGCTGGCCGACCCGAACGCCCTGACCCGCTTCGACGAGCACGAGGTCGTGCTCCCCATCGTCGTGGTCACGGAGCTGGAGGCCAAGCGGCACCATCCGGAACTCGGCTACTTCGCCCGGCAGGCGCTGCGCCTGCTGGACGACTACCGGGTGAAGTTCGGTCGCCTCGACGCCCCCATCCCGATCGGGGAACTCGGCGGCACCGTCCGTGTCGAGCTCAACCACTCGGACCCCAGTGTGCTGCCGACCGGCTACCGCCTGGGGGACAACGACTCCCGCATCCTCGCGGTCGCGCGCAATCTGCAGGCCGAGGGATTCGACGTCACCGTCGTGTCGAAGGACCTGCCGCTCAGGATCAAGGCGTCCTCGGTCGGTCTCCTCGCCGAGGAGTACCGCGCCGAGCTCGCCATCACGGGCTCCTCCGGCTGGACCGGAATGTCCGAACTGACCCTGTCCGGCGAGCAGGTGGACATCCTCTTCGAGGAAGGGCACATCCACGCACCCGAGGTCGCGGGCCTGCCCGTGCACACCGGGCTGACCATCCAGTCCGAGCGGGGCAAGGCCCTCGGCCGGGTCACCGCCGACGGAGACGTCCGCCTCGTGCGCGGCGACCGCGAGGCCTTCGGCATCAAGGGCCGCAGCGCCGAGCAGCGCATCGCGCTCGACCTGCTGCTCGACCCGGACGTCGGGATCCTGTCCATGGGCGGCCGGGCCGGCACCGGCAAGTCCGCGCTCGCGCTCTGCGCGGGTCTCGAGGCGGTTCTGGAGCGCCGTCAGCACCAGAAGGTGATGGTCTTCCGACCGCTGTACGCGGTGGGCGGGCAGGAGCTGGGCTATCTGCCCGGGTCCGAGGCCGACAAGATGGGCCCCTGGGCGCAGGCCGTCTTCGACACGCTGTCCGCGGTCACCAGCCGCGACGTCATCGAGGAGGTCACCGCGCGCGGGATGCTGGAGGTCCTGCCCCTGACGCACATCCGGGGCCGCTCCCTCCACGACGCCTTCGTGATCGTCGACGAGGCGCAGTCGCTCGAACGGAATGTGCTGCTCACCGTTCTGTCCCGGATCGGCGCGAATTCCCGGGTCGTTCTGACCCACGATGTGGCGCAAAGGGACAATCTGCGAGTCGGCCGTTATGACGGTGTGGTCGCCGTCGTCGAGAAACTGAAGGGGCATCCGCTCTTCGCCCACGTCACGCTGAACCGGTCCGAGAGGTCCCAGATCGCGGCACTGGTGACCGAAATGCTGGAGGATGGGCAGATCTGAAGGAGATGCCCCAGGAAATCGGGGTGACGCGGTAGTTGGCGCCGTCCGGCAAAGGCAGCGAGCCTAGCCGGGCGGCGCCGGCGTATGTGGGGGTTTCGAGAAATCCCCAGGGCCCTGAAGGGTGTGAGCTTTCACACGTAACCCGGAATTGCCTCACGCAGTCTGGTTACGGCAAAGTCTCAGTCCTGTCAGGCCCCGCATGCGACACATCTGTGCCCCCAGCAATACGGCACTGCTCGAGCATCACCGTCAACTCCATACCGACCGTCGTATGCCGCCCGCGCACCACGCGGCGCTCCCGCACCGGGAGTTGCCCACCGGGCCCGTGTCTCCTGTGACCCCGCAGTTCGGAGACCAGCGACAAGGGCACGATTGCGTCCGCCAGGGTCACCGAAGCGGGCGACGCTGGAAGGAAAACCGTGTGAGCCGGATCTCGGTCCGGGGACTCGCAGTGGCCTCGGCCACGGCGGTCACCGCTGTCGGAAGCGTCGTCGGCGTTGCCTCGGGCAGCGTCGCGCAGGCCAACGACGCAGATGCGACGGCTAGCGACGCGACGCTCCTCGCCGACATCCCCGTGGGCCAGCAGGCCCAGGTGCAGACGGCTTCCCTCACGCAGCAGGCCAGCTACCAGGCCATCGCCGCTGACGAGGGTGCGAAGAAGGATGCCGAGGAAGCCGCCCGCAAGGCCGCGGCCGAGACGGCTGTCGCGAAGAAGGAGGCCGCCGAGAAGGCCGCCAAGGACCGCGCGGAGGCCAAGGCCAAGGCCAGCCGCAGCGCGGGTGACTTCCCGATCCAGGGCTCGTACAGCATCTCGCAGATCCAGGCCATGGCGGCGCAGATGGTGCCGAGCGGCCAGTTCCAGTGCTTCAGCAACATCGTGGACCACGAGTCCAGCTGGAACTACCACGCGGTCAACGCCTCCTCCGGCGCCTACGGTCTCTTCCAGGCGCTGCCCGCCGGCAAGTACTCCTCCGCCGGCTCCGACTGGCAGAGCAACCCGGCCACCCAGATCAAGTGGGGCCTCAACTACATGGACAGCCGGTACGGCAGTCCCTGTGAGGCATGGTCGTTCTGGCAGGCCAACCACTGGTACTAGGCCGCCCTGTGGGCAGCCGACGCCGCTTCGCGGACACCACCTGGGCCGGCGACCGGTACCGCACGACTGAGCCGAGGGCCTACGCGGCCCTCGGCCGTTCGTCGTCCCTTCACCCGATGACACTGCAGAAGGAATTCGTGTGAGCCGGATATCGGTCAGGGGCTTCGCCGTGGCATCGGCGACCGCCGTCACCACCGTCGGAGCCGTCGTGGGAGTCGCCCAGGGCAGCGTCGCGCAGCCCGCCGACGACGCCCAGGCGGTGGGAGACTCCACGCTGCTCGCCGATCTGCCGGCCGGACAGCTCGCCCAGGTGCAGACCGACACGATGACGCACCAGGCGACCGTCCAGGCCATCGCGGCGGACACCACCGCGCGCAAGGCGGCCGAGGAGACGGCCCGCCGGCAGGCCGCCAAGGACGCGGTGGCCAAGCAGAAGGCCGCCGAGGAAGCCGCCGAGAAGGCCGCGGACCTGAAGAAGGCCGCACAGGACGCCAAGGACCGCGCGGCCGCGCGGACCCAGAGCGCGTCGGCCGGCCCCACCGGTGACGCCGACGACTTCCCGCAGCAGGCCTCGTACACGGTCGGCGAGGTCAAGGCCATCGCCCAGCAGATGGTGCCCAGCGGGCAGTTCCAGTGCTTCAGCAACATCGTGAACCACGAGTCCACGTGGAACTACCGGGCCGTCAACCCCTCTTCCGGCGCGTACGGCCTCGTCCAGGCCTACCCCGGGTCGAAGATGTCGTCCGCGGGCTCCGACTGGCGGACCAACCCGGCCACGCAGATCAAGTGGGGCCTGAACTACATGAACGAGCGGTACGGCAGCCCCTGCGATGCCTGGGCCTTCTGGCAGGCCAACGGCTCGTACTGACCGCCGGTTCCGGCCCGTTCGGCCCGGGGTGACGATCCGGCCGTTCTCGACTCCGCACAGCCCCTCCCCGTACACCGGGGGAGGGGCTGTCGCCCTGTACGGTCGTACCGGGACCGACGACTCCAGGGGGAGTGGTGGGGAGAGACGGGGGAAGAGGACGGATCATGTCGAGAGTGCCACGGTGGCTCGGCCGGCTCGGCGCCGGTCTCAGCGAGATGAGCGAGCGGCTCGACGAGCGGCGCGCCGAGGTCGAGCGGGAGGGCGCGGCCGAACGCGACCCGGCGCCGCCCGCGGCGCCGTCCCCCGAGGAGTACA
>NZ_JBEPBI010000094.1:0-27828 GCF_040299045.1 Streptomyces sp. NPDC001027 | reverse complement strand
TAATTCTTCCGGCGACCACGGAGATCTCCACAACTAGCTCAACACTCTTCCCCAACACGTCGCTCTTCCTTTGTGTGGCCGCGTTGTCGCCGGCGGGCGGCGGCGACCGGCTGGCCGAGACCGGTGGAGGCGACGGGACCACCGTGATCGCCGGCGCCGCCGCCGGGCTCGTCGCCGTGGGCGGCGGCATCGTCCTCGCGCTGCGCCGACGGTCGGGCGTCCAGGGGCAGCGCTCCGGAGGCTGACCGGCGCCGCGCCGACGCCAGCGCCGACGCCCCTACCGCCGCCCGGGCGGGCTCACGGGGCCGGGCGGTGTGCCGTCATCCGGGCGGCCGACGCGATCGTCCCCCGGGCCTCCCGTGCCGTCAGACCGGTGTGGACGGCCGCGGTGACCAGATCCTCGGTCAGTTCCGTGCCGATGCCGTTCTCGTGGGCCCGGCAGGCCGCCCAGAACAGCCGGGTGTTGCGCTGCCCCTCGTGGGCCGCCAGGACGAACTGGATCAGGCCCCGGCCGTGCGCGCCGCCCGCCGGAGGCCGTCTGCCCGGGCGGGCGGCGCGCGACGGCGGCGGGACGAGCAGCCGCAGCAGGGAGGGCGGGCAGGGCGCCGGCGGGAGGTGCACGCTGCCGGGGTCGGCGGAGTAGACGCCGTGGGCGGTGCGGGATCCGGGGCCGACCAGGTAACCGCCGGCGCCGCGGATGTCGATGCCGGGGGCGAGCCGGCCGGCCGAGTTGGGGACGACGACGTCCGGCGGCCCGGTGAGCCACAGGTGCCGTCCGCCGGACGGTGTGAGGACGACGACCGTCGGCGGGATCGTGAAGAGGTGCCGCAGGGCCAGTTCGCGCAGGGCCGCCGTGGAGTCCGTGCCGGACTTGGTGTCCAGGTCGACGCCGACGAGGTGGTGCGGGGGCAGCCCGCAGGCGATGCCGTACCCGGTGGCCCAGGGGGCGGCGGCGAAGAGTTCGCGGATGCGGTCGGGGTCGGTGGTGGCGTCGTACACGCCGTGACCGGGGCGGCCGCACTCGCCGTGGCAGGGCGGGGCGGCGGGGCCGTCCGCGGGGCCGCCGCCAAGGTCGCCGGGGGGTTCGTCGCGGCGTTCGGTGTGGTGTTCGGCGCGGTGGGGGGAGCGCAGGGCCGGGAGCTTGGTCCTGGACAGGGGGATGACGGCCAGGCCGCGTTCGGCGGCCGACAGGGCGTGGGCGAGGGCCAGCGTGGTGGCCTGCCGGGGGAACCGGTCGGTGGTGGCCATGCCTCCATTGTCGTACACATGTTCGAAATAAGGAAGAGGAGGCGAGATGGGGCGAGGTGGGGCGAGGCGCCGCATGGAGCGGGCGGGATGCGCTGCCGCGCCGGTGACCTTGACAGGACCGGGTATCTGACGGACAGTCAGAAACCGTTCCGTCACCGGCAGTCCTCACGCCTCTCCCGCCCCGGTCCTGGAAGGAGTGCGGTCGTGGACGACGACGATCTCCACGCACGGCTCAAGGTCTACGAGGGCCGTCCCGCCGCGGTCGCCGGCACAGGCCGGGACCCCGTCAACGCGCCCATGATCCGGCACTGGTGCGAGGCGATGGGCGACCTCAACCCCGCGTACACCGGTCCCGGCGCGATCGCCCCGCCCACCATGCTGCAGGCGTGGATCATGGGCGGTCTGAGCGGTCACCAGGGGCGCGCACAGGCCTACGACGAGCTGCTCGCCCTCCTCGACGAAGCGGGCTGCACCGCGGTGGTGGCCACCGACTGCGAGCAGGAGTACCTGCGTCCGCTGCGGCCGGGCGACGAGGTCGCCTTCGACACGGTCATCGAGTCGGTCTCGCCGCGCAAGACCACCAAGCTGGGCGCCGGGCACTTCGTCACGACACGGACGGACGTCCGGGTGGCCGGCGCGCTCGTCGGCACGCACCGCTTCCGCGTCCTCAAGTACGCCCCGGCTGGCCGGACTTCACGGCCGCGCGAACGCCGTCCCCGTCCCGTCGTGAACCGCGACAACGCCGGTTTCTGGGAGGGCGTCCGCGACCGCCGCTTCCTCATCCAGCGCTGCGCCGGCTGCGACACCCTCCGCTTCCCGTGGCTGCCCGGCTGCAACGCGTGCGGAGCGGCAGAGTGGGACGTCGTCGAGGCCGGCGGCGAGGGGACGGTCTTCTCGTACGTCGTGATGCACCACCCGCCCTTCCCGGCGTTCTCCCCGCCCTACGCGGTGGGCCTGATCGAGCTCGCCGAGGGCGTCCGGGTCATCAGCGACGTGGTGGACGTCCCGTACGACAAGGTGCGGATCGGCATGCCCGTGGAGCTGGAGTTCCGCACGTACGACGACGAGTTGACGCTGCCCGTGTTCCGCGCGCGGGAGGGAGCCGTATGAAGGCCGGTGACGTGCTGCCGCCGCTGGAGATCGACATCACCCGCACCCTCATCGTGGCCGGCGCCCTCGCCTCGCGCGACTACCAGGACGTCCACCACGATCCCGAACTCGCCCGGCAGAAGGGCTCGCCCGACGTCTTCATGAACATCCTCACCACCAACGGCCTCGTCGGCCGCTACCTCACCGACTGGTTCGGCCCGACGACCGTGCTGCGCAAGGTGGCCATCCGGCTCGGCGCGCCCAACTACCCGGGCGACACCATGGTGTTGCGGGGCCGGGTCGAGGAGGTCGACGGGGACACCGCCGTGGTGCGGGTCACCGGGGACAACGGCGTCGGCCGCCATGTCACCGGCACGGTCACGCTCACGGTGCCGGCGGGCGGCGCGCGATGAGCGTGCGGGAGCGCGACCGCCTCGGCGGGCTGGCCGCAGTCGTCGGGATCGGGGCGACGGAGTTCTCGAAGGACTCGGGGCGCAGCGAACTGAGGCTCGCGGCGGAGGCGGTACGGGCCGCACTGGACGACGCGGGGCTCGTGCCGGCCGACGTGGACGGCATGGTGACCTTCACGATGGACACCAGCCCGGAGATCACCGTGGCGCAGGCCTGCGGGATGGGCGAGCTGTCGTTCTTCTCGCGGGTCCACTACGGCGGCGGGGCGGCCTGCGCGACCGTGCAGCAGGCGGCGCTGGCGGTGGCGGCGGGCGTGGCCGACGTCGTCGTCTGCTACCGCGCCTTCAACGAGCGTTCGGGACGCCGCTTCGGCTCGGGGGTGCAGCGCCGGGAGCCGTCGGCGGAGGGCGCGGCGCTCGGCTGGTCGCTGCCGTTCGGGCTGCTCACCCCAGCGTCCTGGGTGGCGATGGCGGCCCAGCGCTATCTGTACGCCTACGGGCTGACCGCGCAGGAGGCCTTCGGCCCGGTGGCCGTCACGGCCCGACGGCACGCGGCGGGCAACCCGGCCGCCTACTTCCACGGCCGGCCCATCACCCTCGCCGACCACGCGGCCTCCCGCTGGATCGCCGAACCCCTGCGGCTGCTGGACTGCTGCCAGGAGACCGACGGCGGTCAGGCCCTGGTCGTCACCTCGGTGGAGCGGGCCCGCGACCTGCCGCATCCGCCCGCCGTGATCGCCGCCGCGGCACAGGGGGCGGGCCGGGCCCAGGAGCAGATGACCAGCTTCTACCGCGACGACCTGACGGGCCTGCCGGAGATGTCCGTGGTCGCCCGCCAGCTGTGGCGGACCTCCGGACTGGCGCCGGCCGACATCGACGTGGGGATCCTGTACGACCACTTCACCCCGTTCGTGCTGATGCAGCTGGAGGAGTTCGGCTTCTGCGCGCCGGGCGAGGCCGCAGGCTTCGTGGCGGAGGACCGGCTGCCGCTGAACACTCACGGAGGCCAGCTCGGCGAGGCCTACCTGCACGGCATGAACGGCATCGCGGAGGCCGTACGGCAGCTGCGGGGCACGTCCGTGAACCAGGCGCCGGGCGCCGCGCGGGCCCTGGTGACGGCAGGCACCGGCGTGCCGACCTCGGGCCTGGTGCTGGTCTCGGACGGCTGACCCCCCGATCCCGGCGCTCCGCGCGCGAGGCCGGGGCCACCGCTGGGAGTACCTGGGCGAGGGTCGGGCGTCCCGGGGGCATCCCTGACGGGTGGAGACGGCTCGTCCACCTGTAGGAGGTGGGGCAGGCACCACCCCTACAACCTGAGAGGGACGCCTCTTAGGGACCTGCGGCCGATCCCCCGCCGGGCAGCCGAACCTAGCGTGGAAGCCATGACCACACTCGTCTGCACCAGCGCGTCGAACGGCAGGACGCGGCCCGCACCGTATCCGTCCTTCGCGTCCTACGTCAGAGCACGTCAGCCGGTGCTGCTGCGCACCGCCAGGTCGCTGACGGCGAACCCGAACGACGCGGAGGACCTGCTGCAGACCGCCCTCGCCAAGACGTACGTGGCGTGGGAGCGGATCGAGGACCACCGCGCGCTCGACGGCTACGTACGCCGTGCCCTGGTGAACACGCGCACGTCGCAGTGGCGCAAGCGCAAGGTCGACGAGTACATGTGCGACGAGCTGCCGGAACCCGAGCCGGTCACCGCCGGGAACGACCCGGCCGAGCAGCAGGCGCTGCACGACGCGATGTGGCAGGCGATCATGAAGCTGCCCGCGCGGCAGCGCGCGATGGTAGTCCTCAGGTATTACGAGGACCTCAGCGAGGCTCAGACGGCCGAGGTCCTCGGCGTCTCGGTCGGCACCGTGAAATCGGCTGTGTCTCGAGCGCTCGGCAAGCTGCGCGAGGACCCTGAACTGGGGCTTGTGCGATAGCGGGCCGACGTGGTCTTTTGACCGGAGCTTGAACGTGATCTGATCGATCACCGCCTCCTAGTGACATACCGCGCGGTATGTGCGCAGAATCAGCACAACCGTTACCACCGCGTAGGCAATGTCGCCGCCCTGGGAGGACGCCGTGCTGAGCACCATGCAGGACGTACCGCTGCTGATCTCGAGGATCCTGACGCACGGGGCCACGATCCACGGCTCGTCGCAGGTGACCACCTGGACCGGCGAGGGCGAGCCGCACCGTCGCTCCTACGCCGAGATCGGCGAGCGCGCCGCCCAGCTGGCGCACGCCCTGCGCGACGACCTCGGGGTGTCCGGCGACGACCGGGTCGCCACCCTCATGTGGAACAACGCCGAGCACGTCGAGGCCTACTTCGCCATCCCGGCGATGGGCGCCGTGCTGCACACCCTCAACCTGCGCCTGCCTCCCGAGCAGCTGGTGTGGATCGTCAACCACGCCGCCGACAAGGTGGTCATAGCCAACGGGTCGCTGCTGCCGCTGCTCGCCCCGCTGCTCCCGCACCTCGCGTCGGTCGAGCACGTCGTCGTCTCCGGACCCGGCGACCGCTCCCTCCTCGACGGCTCCCACGCGCGCGTGCACGAGTACGAGGACCTCGTCGCGGGCAAGCCCACCGTCTACGACTGGCCCGAGCTGGACGAACGCCAGGCCGCCTCCATGTGCTACACCTCGGGCACCACGGGCGACCCCAAGGGCGTCGTCTACAGCCATCGTTCGATCTACCTGCACTCCATGCAGGTCAACATGGCCCAGTCGATGGGTCTGACCGACGAGGACACCTCGCTCGTCGTCGTCCCGCAGTTCCACGTCAACGCCTGGGGCCTGCCGCACGCCACCTTCATGACCGGCGTGAACATGCTGATGCCGGACCGCTTCCTGCAGCCCGCGCCGCTCGCCGAGATGATCGAGAGCGAGAAGCCGACGCACGCGGCCGCCGTCCCCACCATCTGGCAGGGCCTGCTGGCCGAGCTCACCGCCAAGCCGCGGGAGGTCTCCAGCCTCACCCAGGTCACCATCGGCGGCTCGGCCTGTCCGCCGTCCCTCATGACCGCCTTCGACGGACTGGGCATGCGGGTCTGTCACGCCTGGGGCATGACGGAAACCTCCCCGCTCGGCACCATCGCCCGTCCGCCGGCCCACGCCATCGGCACCGACGAGGAGTTCGGCTACCGCCTCACGCAGGGCCGCTTCCCGGCCGGCGTCGAGGCCCGTCTCACCGGCCCCGGCGGCGAACGCCTGCCCTGGGACGGCGAGTCGGCCGGCGAGCTGGAGGTGCGCGGCGCCTGGATCGCGGGCGCCTACTACAACGGCCCCGACGCCGAACCCCTGCGCCCCGCCGACAAGTTCAGCGAGGACGGCTGGCTGAAGACGGGTGACGTCGGCACGATCTCCCCCGACGGCTTCCTCACCCTCACCGACCGTGCGAAGGACGTCATCAAGTCCGGCGGCGAGTGGATCTCCTCCGTGGACCTGGAGAACGCTCTGATGTCCCACCCGGACGTCACCGAGGCCGCCGTCGTGGCCGTCCCGGACGACAAGTGGGGCGAGCGCCCGCTGGCCACCGTCGTCCTCAGGGAGGGCTCCACCGCCGACTTCGCGTCCCTGCGCGACTTCCTCGCCGCAGAGGGCGGCATCGCCAAGTGGCAGCTCCCCGAGCGCTGGACGATCATCGAGGCCGTCCCGAAGACGAGCGTCGGCAAGTTCGACAAGAAGGTGCTCCGCAGGCAGTACGCCGAGGGCGGCCTGGACGTCACGCGCCTCTGACCCGAGGACGGACGCCACCCGCCGCCCCCTGAACCCCACCCGCCGCCGAACCTCGTCCCCTGCCCCGGGCCCCTGAACCTCCGACCCCGGGCCTCCGGCCTTCGACCCCCGGCCTTCGGTGCCTCCGCCCCCCGACCCCTGACCCGCTGATCCGCCCGTCCGGCGGCTCGGCGGGTCGCGGGCGTGTCCACCGGCTGCGGACGGCCGCGGCGGCCCGGTGGGCGGTCAGGGGCGCAGGGACCGGCGCGCGCACGAGTCCCGGCACGGGTGCCCCGCCGACGCCCCGGATCGGGGAACGGCAACGGCAGCCGTGCATCCCAATCCCCTGGGCGCTGCCGCCGCCTGAAACGGGACTCTCGACCCCCGCCCTAGTTGGTGCCGATCCGCGCCAGCAGGTCCACGATCCTGGTCTGCACCTCCGGGCTGGTCGAGCGCTCGGCCAGGAAGAGGACCGTCTCACCCGACGCCAGCCGCGGCAGGTCCGCCTGGTCGACGGCGGCCGTGTAGACGACGAGCGGGGTGCGGTTGAGCTGTCCGTTCGCCCGCAGCCAGTCCAGGATCCCGGCCTGCCGACGATGGACCTGCATCAGGTCCATCACCACCAGGTTCGGGCGCAGCTGTCCCGCGAGCGCGACGGCGTCCGCGTCGCTCGCCGCACGCGCCACCTGCATGCCGCGCCGCTCCAGCGTCGAGGTCAGCGCGAGGGCGATCTCGGCGTGCTCCTCGATGAGCAGCACCCGCGGCGGATGCTGCTCGCTGTCGCGCGGCGCGAGCGCCTTCAGCAGGACGGCGGGGTCGGCCCCGTACGCCGCCTCGCGCGTCGCCTGCCCGAGTCCGGCCGTGACCAGCACCGGCACCTCGGCGGCGACGGCGGCGGTCCGCAGCGACTGCAGCGCCGTGCGGGTGATCGGCCCGGTCAGCGGGTCCACGAACAGCGCCGCCGGGAACGCGGCGATCTGCGCGTCGACCTCCTCGCGCGAGTGCACGATGACCGGACGGTAGCCGCGGTCGCTGAGCTCCTGCTGGGTGCCGACGTCGGGCGCCGGCCACACCAGCAGCCGACGGGGGTTGTCCAGCGGCTCCGGCGGCAGCTCGTCGTCAAGCGGCTGCGGCCGCGGCGGATCCGCCACCTCGACGGCCCCGCCCGGCCCGTCCAGCGGTTCGGGTCCCTCGGCGGCGTTCTCGTCCGGGGCTCCTATGGCGTACGACCGTCCGGCCCCCTCGGTGCCCGTCCCACCGGCCACGAGCCGCGACTGGCCCGCGAGGGACGGCTGGGACGGCTGTGGCTGCTGCTGTGTCGACGGGACGGGAGCGGGCGCCGGCGAGGGCATGGGCGCCGCGACGGCGTGCGGGGCCGGAGCCGTCGGCGCCTGTTGCGGGCCGGGCTGCGGGACGGCGCCCTGCTCGGCCGACGGGTGCGGCCGGGCCGTCTGCTCCGGACGCGTCGCCGGGTCGGGCGGAGTCCCCAGCTTGCGGCGCCGTCCGGAGCCGCCGGGAGCGTGCGGGGCGGGGGTGCCGCCGGCGGCCGGCTGCGGGGCCGGCAGGCCGGGCTGGAGGCGCTGCGCCGGCTGAGCCTGGTGAGCGTGCTGGACCTGCTGGACCTGTTGGACCTGGGCGGCCTGCCGGGTGAAGGGCACGCCTTGCCCGAGCGTTCGCACGCTGATGGCCCGCCCCTGCGTCGAGTCGGGGTCGACGGGCAGGGCCTCGGCGGGCAACGGCTGTGCCGCCCGGGGCTGTCCGACGACGGCTTCGGGCGGAAGCGGGGTGCCGCCGCCGGGGGTCGACATGGCCGGCCCGGCCGGGGACGCCGCCGCGGGCGCTTCGGCGGGCAGCGGCAACGCCTGCCCGGGCGCCGGCTGCGCGACGGGCCCGGCCTGCACACCCTGCGGCTGTGCCTGGGCCGGGACGGCTTCCGCGGGCTGGCCGACGGCCCGTCGCCGGCGGCCGGTGGGCGCGCTGGTCGGGTGCGGCTGGGGCGGCGTGTGGTCGTCGGCCTGGTCGTGCGGGACGGCGTCGTGACGTCCATGGTCGGCGCCGGCGTCCCCGAAGGGACCCGCGGCCGGACCGGGCACGGGCGGCTGTGCCTGCGCCGGAACCGGAGCCTGCGGCGGAACGGGCGCCTGCGCGGCGGCCTGGACCATGCCCGGAGCCTGCATCACGCCCGGAACCGGTACCGGAACAGGACCGCCGGGCTGCGTCTGCGCAGGGACCTGCGCCTGAACCTGTCCCTGCGGCTGCCCCTGGACCTGTGCCGGTCCGACCGCGTGCGCCATCCCGGGACCGTCGGCGAGGCCGACGCCAGAAACATCGGAAACGGGACCGCCGACAGGACCGCCGGAAACGGGACCGGTAACGGATCCGGAGCCGGAAACGGGGTCCATGCCGGGAACAGGTCCAGAAACCGGGCCGGGAACAGGTCCGGGAACAGGGCCGGGAACGTTTCCGGCGACGTCGTCTGTCGTCCGGTCCGCCTCCGCGGGCGGCAGGGCGAAGACCGTGCGGGGCCCCGCCTCCTGCGCGGCGGCACGCTCGTTCGCGGCGGCCAGGGCACGCCTGCGGCGCCCGGTCGGCTGGCCGCTCTCCGCCTGGGCGTCGCCCTGGGAGCCCGCTCCCATGCCCGGCCCGGGCACACCCGTCCCCGGGACGACCGTACCCGCGTTCGCGCCCGCAGCACCGGGGACCGCCGCCTCGGCCGACGGGCCCGCGAGGGCCGGCAGCGCCGGCGGCAGGGCGTTCTGCGCCTGCTGACCGTCGGGCGCCTGCAGGGCCCGTCGTCCGTCCGGAGCCGGGACGCCCTGCGGCGGAACGGTGCCGCCGAGTCCCGTCCCCGAAGCCGCCGTCCCCGCCGCGTGCTCCGCGGCCATGACGACCGCGCCCTCGCTCACCCCGGAGTCCGCCCCCGCCACGGCGAGCTCGGCGGAACGCCCGCGCCGCCGTCCGGTCCCGCCGGAGCCCTCCGGCCCCTCCGACTCGGCCACCGCCGGCGGCAACTCGCCCGGCGTCTCCACCGCGGGCGCGCCACGCCTGCGCCGCCGTCCGGTCGGAACCCCCGCGTCGGGGTCGGCGACGCCCTCCGCCTCGGGGACGTCGCTCTCCAGGAAGGCGTCCACGGACGACCGCCGGGCCCGCCGCCGCCCACCGTGGCCCTGCTCGCCCCGGCCCTCGTGCTCCACGGCGCCGTCGCCCACCGGCAGGGCGGGCAGCGCGGCGGCCGGCGGCGGCGCGACGGCCCCCGCCCCACCGCCGAGCGGCACCTCGAGCACGTAGGCGCTGCCGCTCATGCCCGGCACCTCGTGCGTCTGCAGCACGCCGCCGTGGGCCCGGACGATCCCCCGCACGATCGGCTCGTGCACGGGGTCGCCGCCGGCGTACGGCCCGCGCACCTCGATGCGCACGACCTCGCCGCGCTGGGCGGCCGCCACCACGACCGTGTTGTCCATGTAACCGCCCGCCGAGACGGGCGCGTTGCCGGTGGCGTCGACGCCGGCGACGTCCGCGACGAGATGCGCGAGCGCGGTCGCGAGGAGCCGCACGTCCACCTCGGCCTCGATCGGCGGCGCGTGCACGGCGAACTGGACCCGGCCGGGCCCGATGAGCTCCACTGCGCCGTCGACGCCCGCGGCGACGACCGCGTCGAGCATCACCTTCGTCCGGACGACGGTCTCCGCGCCGGTGTCGAGCCGCTGGTACCCGAGCACGTTGTCGATCAGGGTGGTGATCCGCGAATAGCCGGCGGACAGGTGGTGCAGCACCTGGTTGGCCTCCGGCCAGAGCTGCCCGGCGTCGTCCGCGGCGAGCGCGGCCAGCTCCCGGCGCAGCTCGTCCAGCGGTCCGCGCAGGGACCCCCCGAGCAGGGTGAGCAGCTGCTCGTGCCGCCCGGCGAGCGCCTCGTACCGGTCCTTCTCCCGCTCGCCGAGCGCGGCGTAACGCTCCTCGCCGGCCGCGATCTCCTCCTCGTGCAGCTCGCGCAGCTCCTCGAGTTCGACGACGTGCTGCTGGCGCAGTGCGGTGAGGTCGGAGGCGTGCTCCTCGGAGAGCTTCTCCAGCTCCTTCGCGTGCCGCTGCTCGACGGACTCCTTCTCCTCCGCCAGGGCGTCGTAGGGCCGGCGGTCGGTGAAGGTCATGACGGCGCCGACGAGTTGGTCGCCGTCGCGCACGGGCGCGGTCGTCAGGTCGACCGAGACCCGGTCACCGCTCTTGGACCACAGCACCTGGCCGCGCACCCGGTGCTTGCGCCCGGAGCGCAGGGTGTCGGCGAGCGGCGACTCGTCGTACGGGAAGGGCGAGCCGTCCCCGCGCGAGTGCAGCACCAGGGTGTGCAGCTCCTTGCCGCCGAGATCGCTCGCCCGATACCCCAGTATCTGGGCGGCGGCCGGGTTGACGAGGACGATCCGCCCGTCGGTGTCGGTGCCGACGACGCCCTCGGCCGCGGCCCGCAGGATCATCTCGGTCTGCCGCTGCGAGCGCGCCAGCTCGGCCTCGGTGTCGACGGTCCCGGAGAGGTCGCGCACGACGAGCATCAGCAGCTCGTCGGAGGCGGAGGAGTAGCCGTAGCCGTCGTAGGCCTGCTGACCGTTCTCCAGGTTGGCGCTGGTGACCTCGACCGGGAACTCGGTGCCGTCGGTGCGGCGGGCCATCATCCGGGTCGGCTTGGTCCGGCCGCGCGGGTCCATGTGGTCGGGGCGCCGCATGGACCCCGGGATGAGCTTGGAGTCGAACTGCGGCAGCAGATCGAGCAGCCCCCGCCCCACCAGAGCCGTACCCGGCGTCTCGAACGCCTCGAGCGCGATGGTGTTCGCGTTGACGACCGTCCCGTTGGCGTTGACCAGCACCAACGCGTCGGGAAGCGCGTCGAGTATGGCTGCGAGGCGAGCAGCGCCTCGGGATGGCCTGCTGCTCACGAGTCGCTTCCTCCCTGTTACCGCACTCTGCCGACCGCTCGGGCCATATTGCCAACCGGTCCGCAGCGTGTCACGCGAGGGAGTCTAAGGGCTGGGGTCCCGCCAGTGACGCCGGATGAGAGCGACCTCGCACGACGAAGTGACCCAGAACGTATGTCCTGGCTCGACGTGACCGGTCCCCGCGCACGTCGGCCCGCTCCGATCGCGTTCCCGGCGCCGCCCGACTTCGCGGGACCTCCGTGCGACCTTCGTGCGACCTCCGTGCGACCTTTACGGAACCGGTGCCTCCGCCACGCCCGCGCTCGCACCCGACGCCGGACGCGTGCCGGGGAGCAGCGGCACGAACCGGTCCCACCGCTCGATCTGGCAGCCGTTGCCGCGCTCGAACGTCGCGTCGACGGGGCGTCCGGCCCAGCGGCCGGTGACACGGGCGGTGGCCGGCCCGCCGTACCGCATCGTGCAGAGTTCGCCGCCGGCCACGGGCGCGAAGGCGTCCCGGCCCCACCGGGTGTTCCGGTCCACGGCTCCACAGGCGCCGTCCGGGTCCGGGTGGCTGCCGTGGGCGGGGTGGCAGTACACCTCGAACGTCCCGTCCGCCCGTCCGGCGGCGTGCCGGACGGTGACCGTGAGGTGATCGTCGCCGGCCCGGTCCTCCTCCCGCACCGGCGGCGGCGCGAGCGGGACGCGTCCGCCGGCGGCTGCGGCGTTCCCGGGCCGCGCGGGCCGCGCGGGCTGCGCGCTGACGGGACCCGCGGCCGACGAGGCGATCACGGCGGCGCAGACGGCAAGGGCGGTGACGACGAGGCGTCGAAGCGGGGTGACCTGGAACATGCCGGGACTAACGCCGCGCGATCGGCGACGTTGCGCCCGGGGAAGTGCTTTGCCCTGCGACCCGACTGCCTAGTACCGTGGACATCGATTGGTGACGCGGTGCTCGACTGTGTCATCATCTGCACGCACCACTCGCACGCACGCGAGCGGTTGTGCTGGAGGCGTCGCCTAGTCCGGTCTATGGCGCCGCACTGCTAATGCGGTTTGGGACTTACATCCCATCGAGGGTTCAAATCCCTCCGCCTCCGCTCGATCACCGAAGCCCCGGTCCACGCGATCGGGGCTTCGTCGTTCCCGACCTCGCCCACAGGCCCACTTCAGGCCGTTTCCGCAGGTCACAAGGGGTATGGCTAACGGATTTCACATGTCGGCGGCAGTCATGTAATGTTCTTCCTGTCGCCGCGAGCGGGCCGGAAGGGCCGGGAAGCGAAGACAAAAAAACCGAATAACAAGCACTCGTAGCTTAACGGATAGAGCATCTGACTACGGATCAGAAGGTTGCAGGTTCGAATCCTGCCGAGTGCACACAGGTCAAAGACCCCGGATCACTCCGGGGTCTTTGTCGTTTCTAGGGTGTACAGCCGCGGAGTACAGCAGCCGGCTTCGCCTGGTCGGTGGCGCTCCCCTGGTGGCGCATGCGGGTGAGGTTCCTCCCCGCTCGACGGGCGTCCCGTACTTCGGGGTGAAGGCCAGCCCCTGCGTGTCCTGCCAGAGCTCCCCGGTCGCACCTTCCGGGCGCCGGTCTGCCGGGCACGCCGCATGTGGAGCGCCTTGAGGCAGAACGCGGGGAGGGGGAGGGGCAGTTCGGCCGAGGGCGACGTCGCAGCCGGCGTAGGCGGAGGCGGGGCGCAGGAGAACTGGTGCTTTGGCCTGTCGTCGTGCGAACGCGGCGTGCAGTTAGTGGATCACTCGCAGGGGTACAGCATCGGTATCACGAGGGGGGTGCGTGAGCGACGTATTCGGAGTGATCGCGTCGATCGGTGTGGTCGTCTCGCTGCTCGTCTCGAGTTGGCAGACACGGGAGCTGACGCGGCAGACGTCGATCAACAACGTCATGGCCGGCGTGTCCGCCATGTACAACGGGATGGAGCGGCTCCACCACATCGAGACCCTCATTGCGGCTGAACCGGGGTTGTACGGGCACTTCTACGGCGGTGCTTCGCTTCCGGCTGACGAGAGTCAGCGAGCTCGAGTGCTCACCATCGCGGGCATGCTCGCCGATGTAGTGGATTACGGACTCGTGATCACTGAATCGACCCCCGACATCAAGTTCTACGTGGGATGGCGCGACTACGCGTTGTCTCTCCGGCGCACCTCTCCGGCGATGTCCCACCTGGTCGAGGGGCATCCCTTGTGGTGGGCTGCGCTGAACAAATACTGGCGCGAACATCCAGAACCGGGTGTCTGACTCACCGAAGCTTGCCGTCGCTGCTCCGGCCGCTGTCTCGGCGCGCCACGGCAGCGCCAGTGCGCGGCAGACCAGCCCGAGGCCGCACCCTCGGCCGAGTTGCTTCGGGCCGGAGAAGAGGGCAGCGTCCAGCCGGTGCGGGGGGAGTCAGGTTGGGTTCTGCCTTGACTGTTCAGGAGCAGGTGCAGGACCAGGCGTAGGCGATGAATACGATCGCCACGGTGAACGTGGCGGCCGCCGCGCCGGCCAGTCGCCCGCGTCGCCCCGGCTTCGAGGGGCGAAGCAGCTCCCAACCGCCGTAGACGAGGAAGGCCAGCAGGGCGCCACCCGCACCGCCGGTGACGAGCGGGCTGCGCTCCCACCCCCAGACGAACGCCACTGCCAGACCGGCCACGGTGACGCAGGCGATGATCGTCAGCAGCACCTCGCCGACGAGCTCTTCCAGGAATTCCTTCAAGAGCGAACCCACACCACGGATCACGCGCAGCACACGACTCCGAGCCACAGGAACAGTCACGCGCCCCCCAGCGCCGGTCTCGAATGGTCGGACCGGACTCTATGAAATCGCGACGCATCGGGGAAGAGCGATCAAGGTCATCTGTTCGGCCGTGCAGCAGCGCCATGGCCGCGAGCGCATGAAGGTCCGCGACCGCGAGCGCTCGGTGTCGGCCGCCGGGCCCGCGTGCGGTGGCGGGACGTCCCGTGGCGGTTGAGGCCGTTCAGGGGCGAGGGTGATGGCCGGGGAATCATATTTCTGATCGGAGGTCTGAGAGTAAAAGTCGCTCTGCTCATAACGTGCGGAGTGCGCGAATGACATTAATGACGAAAGGCTCTCCCCAGTAATTCCCTTATGGCGGGGTCACTCATTTGCCGCGCATCTGGAGGAGGGGCGTCGCCGTTAGCGGAATATGACGAAAGCACGGGCCCAGAGTCTTCCTCGACGCAACGCGAGGACGGATGATCTGACTGCGGGTCATGATCTGGCAATGGGGAAATGTAGCTTTTCACCCGGTGTGACATACTCCGCCGTCGCGGCACAGGGCGTCGTGATCGAAGACGGTGTGTGGGCCGAACGTCGGGCCGCCGAGCCGCTGCTTCGCGAGTTCCTCGCTCTGCTGGAGGGCATCAAGAAGGAACTCGATTCGCGGTGGAACGGCCAGGAACTCTCCGGCCGGCCGTGACATGGACCTCGCCCGACGGGCGCATTCCTGTGAATCATGACTATGGGGAACCCGCCTTCGCGCGGCGTGAGTGGTATTCCGACGCGTACTCCTACGGGCCGGGCGCCGCATGGAACGGCGGACCTGCCGACAGCGTGCACACGGGGGTTCCCCAGGCCGCGCCCGACCCGGGCTGGGATCCGGTGGAGGAACTCGCCTATCTCATGCAGGAGGCTGTCACCGCGGAGCAGGCCGCCAGGGTGCCGCCGCCTCGCGGCGAGTCCACGCCGGGCGCTGACTTCATCGACCCGATGGAGAGCCTCGCGCAGATCACCGCTCAGGTGCCGCCGCCCCGCAGCGCCTCCGCCGGCCATCGCAGGATGCCCGGTCGAAAGCTCCGGCTCAAGTGGCTGCAGACCGGCAGTTTCGTGATCGTGGCGCTCGTCGCCGTCATCGTGGCGATGGTCAGTGTCTTCGGCGGCATGGTGGCCTACCGGCCGCTGCAGAACATCACGTCCGGAGGGGACCACGGAATGGTCCCGTCGTGGCCTCTCCTCGTGTACGGCCCCTGGATGGTGGCCTCTCTCTCCATCCTCCGGACCGCTCTGCACCGGCGCCGAGCCGTCCACTCGTGGTTCATCGTCCTGCTCTTCTCCTCCGTCGCGATAATGCTGTGCATCGCGCAGGCGGACAGGACCTTCACCGGAATCGCCGGGGCGTCACTGCCCGCCATCGCGTCCCTCGCCTGCTTCCAGCAGCTCGTCCGCCAGATCACGCTGACCCTGCCACCGCGACAGAGCACGCGCCGGCACCGCCAGTAGCCGCAGACCCGAGGGAGGGGCATCACCCCGCCCGGCCGCCCGGGGTGATGCCGTCTCTACGGGGATTCCCTGCGACCGGTGTTCGCGGCGGAGTCGGGCGGGAGGGTCACGGGCAGGAGCTGGGGGCGTCTGGCGCTGCGGCCGTCGCCGGAGGACCGGCCGCGCAGACGGCGTCCGAGCCAGGGCCCGAGGTATACGGCCGCCCAGCGCAGTTCGGCCTCCGCGGCCTGCCGGCGCGAGGGAACCCGCTGCGGGGGGAGGGGCAGGGTCCAGGCGTCGTCCGTCCCGGGCAGGTGGATGGCCTGGGCGAGGGCCGCGGCGATCCGCTCATGGCCGAGGGGGCTGGCGTGCAGGCGGTCCGCGGTCCACATCCGCGGGTCGGTGGTGACGGCATGTCGGCCGGTCTCGGCGACCACGACTCCGTGACGGGCGGCCGCGGCGCGGACGCGGGTGTTGAGGTCGAGCACGCGGGATCTGACGGGCCGGGCCAGAGGCATGATCTTTCCGACGTCGGGGAAGGTCAGCGTCGCCACACGGGTCCCGGCGTTCGTGAGCGCGGCGAACATGTCCTCCAGGTGTCCCACCACCTCCGCGGCGTCGTACCGGGGCCGGAGCAGGTCGTTGACGCCGGCGACCACGGTCGCCAGGTCGGGGCGCAGGGCCAGGGCGGGCTCCAGCTGTTCGGTGCGGACCTGCCCGGCGGTGCGTCCTCGCACGGCCAGATTGGCGTACTGGAGACCGGGGTTGACGGCCGCGAGGTGCTCGGCGAGCCGGTCGGCGAAGCCGCGCAGGCCGACGGCGTCGTCTCCGTCGCCCAGCCCTTCGGTCTGGCTGTCGCCCAGGGCGACGTAGCGCAGGTAGTGCCCGCTCGGCATGAGTCGTCCGCCTTTCCCGCAGGGCGTCGTCGCGATGCGCAGGCGCGCCGGTCCGGTGATCCTGCTCGAAGTCGAGGCCGCGCAGGAAGGTCGGGCACGGCCCGATCCGCTCGCCCGGCGAGGGGCGCCTCTTCGTCCTCGCGAACGAGGTTACTCAAAAATGTGACTAGTCGCATCATTGAATAGGAAGAGGGCGGTGAGGGAAACCTGCCGTCCGGACCGGACCGGACCGGACCGGACCGGACCGGACCGGAAAGGACCGGGGCAGGGCGTCACTCGGTCGGATCGTGCCGGAGGCGCAGTTCCTCGCGGTAGGCGTTGGCGAGTGCGGTCGCCCGGGTGAACCAGTCCGTCAGGACGGCGATCTCCTCCGGCGAGTAGTCGGCGAAGAGGGCGTTCAGGCGGACGTAGTGCGGCTCGTAGAGGGCGTAGGCCCTGGCCACCGCCGCGGGGACGGCAGCGACGCGGACCCGGCGGCGGTCCTGCGGGTCGGCGCGACGGGTGACGTAGCCGGCGCGTTCCAGGCGGTTGAGGATGCCGGTCACCGCGCCGGTCGTGACCTGGACGCGGGCCGCGAGGTCACCGGCCGTGAGGAGGTTCTCGCCGGCCTGGAGGACGTAGGCGAAGCAGGTCAGGTCCGTGACGTTCAGGCCCAGGCGCTGGGCCATCTCCTGCTGCCCGATCATGCTGGTCGCGATGAGGTCGTCCATCGCCGAGAGCGCTTGGGCCGGGGTGGCGGCGGGGCGGGGGGACGGGTGGGGGGACGACGGAGTCGGCGGCTCGGGTGTCATCGCGGGGCCGGTTCCTCTCCGGGGTGTTCGGGTGCGTGGTGCTGGGTCCTTGTTATCTGCTTTCTGTTTGTCTTACCTTGTAAGAGGTTTCCAATCTGAACTTCTTAGATGGTGAGGGATTCATGGCCGGGCATGGATACGACGAAGGGCACACGATCGCGGGATGGACCGGCGTGGCCATCGTGGCCGTCGGGGGTTCCGCGATGGGCGTCGGCGTGTGCGTCGGCTCGGCGCTCGCGCTGGTCGGCGGAGGCGTCGTCGTCGGGTTGAGCGCGCTGGTCACCTGGGGTCTGCATCTCGCCGGGTGGGGCAAGCCGCCCGGAGTGCGCCCGCGGTCGGAATGGGGGATGCGGGTACGGGACCCGTGGGCCCGGGACGGCCACCCCGGGTGCGTCGGGTGCCGGCTCGCCGGGCGGGGGCGCCCGGCCGTCACGGCGTTGTCGGCGCCGGGGCCTACCGTTGCGCGTGATGGCACAGGCATGGAAGTGCGCGGGGTTGCGGTGGTCGTCGGCGCAGGGCCCGGCGCTGATCTGGGAAGGGGCCCGTCCTAGCCCGCTGACCTGGGGCAAACGGGTCTCGTTCGGTGTGGTGGCGGACGGTGTGCGGCAGTGTGTCGGGGCTCGGGGGCACCCGTGTCCCATGCGGGCCGCCGTGTCGGGGAGAAGCACGGGGGCCCGGTGCGAGGAGTGCGCGCGACTGGACCGGGCGCACTCCGTCGCGGCGGACGGGATCGCCGACGACCCGCGCCCGTACCGGGTGTACCTCGCGTGGTTCGGACCCGGGCTCGTCAAGGTCGGGATCACGGCGGCCGAGCGCGGGCCGGTGCGACTGCTGGAGCAGGGCGCCGTCTGCTTCAGCTGGCTCGGGGTCGGGCCGTTGATGGCCGCCCGCCGCACCGAGGAACTGCTGCGGTCGGCGCTGCGCGTGCCGGACCGGGTCCCGTACGCCGTCAAGCGGGCGGTGCGGTCGGCGCTGCCCGCAGGCGAGGAGGAACGGGCGGGTGAGCTGCGCGAGGTGTACGGCCGGGCCGTGCGACTGAGCGGCTGGCCCGAGTCGTTGGAGCGCGAGCCGTTCCAACCGGTCGATCACCTACGGGCTTTCGGGCTCGCGGAGGCTCCGACGGCGCTCGGCGAGGTGAGCGAACTCGTGCCCGGCGGCTCGGTGAGCGGCGAGCTGGTCGCGGCCGCCGGACCCGACCTGCATCTGGCCGTCGACCTTCCTGCGGCCGCCGGTCCGTCTTCGGCCGCCGGCCCTCGTCCCGTCGGCCGGCGTGGAGTCGTCGTGCTCGACACCCGGTTGATGCGGGGGTGGCGGCTGGTTCCCGCGGGGGAGGGCGAAGTGGACTTCCCGGTGCGGCAGTTCAAGGCAGCCGAGCAGCGCCAGGACGGCCTGTTCTGACGGGCGTGGCGGTGGTCTTCCGTGCGCCCCGCGATTCTGTGCGCCGCGATTCTGTGCGCTGCGATTCTGTGTGCCGCAATCCTGTGCGCTGCGCATGTGTGCGTCGCCCAGGTGGATCACAGCCGGGCCGCCCTTCGGGCAGACGACGCTGCTTTCGAAACAGGTCCCGCAAGGGTTTCCCAGGCGCTCCCTGAGAGACGCCTGTGCGTTTCTCAGGCAAATCACAGACAAGTGAAAGAGTGCTCTCAGCGGGCCCCGACAAGGTGTCCACCATGACCACGACCTCGCCCCAGGGGCGCACCGAACTGCTGAGGCCGGACGGGAGCCCCGTCCGCGTGCTTGTGGTGGACGACGAGCTGTCGATCACCGAACTGCTCTCCATGGCCCTGCGCTACGAGGGATGGCAGATCCGGAGTGCGGGAGACGGCACCGGAGCCATCCAGACCGCCCGGGAGTTCCGCCCCGACGCCGTCGTGCTCGACATGATGCTGCCGGACATGGACGGACTGACGGTCCTCGGGCGGCTGCGGCGTGAGCTGCCGGACGTCCCGGTGCTGTTCCTGACGGCCAAGGACGCCCTGGAGGACCGTATCGCCGGTCTCACCGCCGGCGGCGACGACTACGTCACCAAGCCGTTCAGCCTCGAAGAGGTCGTGGCCCGGCTGCGAGGGCTCATCCGGCGTTCCGGCGCGGCCGACCGGCGATCGGACTCCGTCCTCGTCGTCGGCGACCTGACCCTCGACGAGGACAGTCACGAGGTCTCGCGGGCCGGCGCCAACATCCACCTGACCGCCACCGAGTTCGAGCTGCTGCGCTTCCTGATGCGCAACCCGCGGCGCGTGCTCAGCAAGGCCCAGATCCTGGACCGGGTGTGGTCGTACGACTTCGGCGGTCAGGCCAACGTCGTCGAGCTGTACATCTCCTACCTGCGGCGCAAGATAGACGCCGGCCGTGAGCCGATGATCCACACCCGTCGTGGGGCCGGTTACCTGATCAAGCCCGCCGCGTCATGAGGGCCCGACGACGGCCGCGTCCGCAGACGAGACGAGCGGGAAAGCCGCGCACCCTGCGGACCCGGCTCGTCGTCGTGTCCGTGACCCTGATCGCCGTCGTCTGCGCGGTGATCGGCACGGTGACCACGCTGGTGCTGCGCGATCACCTGTACGGGCAACTGGACGACTCCGTGCGGGAGGCCGCGATGCGCGTCTCCGGCGGACTGGCCGGGGGACCGGGCGGCCGGGACGGCTCCCTCGGCTCCGGCACCACCCCGCCCGTGCAGAAGACGTCCGGCATCGACGAGTTCGTCACCCGCGGTCCCGGGCCGCAGAAGGCCCTCGCGGCCACGGTCGTCAACGGCTCGATCACCGGCGCCAAGGTCGGCGACAAGACGAAGAACGCCGCCGGATACTCGGACATGAACCCCGAGCCGCTCACGGAGTCGCAGATCAGGGCGCTCGGCTCGGTCGCCCAGGACCAGCGCCGGCACACCGTCGAGATCCCCGGCCTCGGCGCCTACCGGGTCCAGTACATCCACGGCAACAACGGCGACTTCTACGTGGGCATCCCGACGTCCGAGGTCGACGGCACCATCAACACCCTGATCGTCGTCGAGATCAGCCTCACCGTCGCCGGGCTCCTCGTCGCCGGTCTCGCCGGCACCGTCATGGTCGGCGTCGCCACCCGTCCCCTGCGCAAGGTGGCGGCCACCGCGACCCGGGTCTCCGAACTCCCCCTGCACACCGGCGAGGTGAACCTCAGCGAGCGGGTGCCGGAGTCCCAGACCGATCCGCACACCGAGGTCGGGCAGGTCGGCGCGGCCCTCAACCGGATGCTGAACCACGTCCACGGCGCGCTGCACGCCCGCCAGGAGAGCGAGATGCGGGTACGGCAGTTCGTCGCGGACGCCAGTCACGAGCTCCGCACGCCGCTCGCGTCCATCCGCGGATACGCCGAGCTGACCCGGCGCGGGCGCGAGGAGGTCGGGCCGGACACCAAGCACGCCCTCGGCCGGATCGAGTCCGAGGCGGGCCGGATGACCTTCCTCGTCGAGGACCTGCTGCTGCTCGCGCGGCTCGACGCGGGCCGCCCCCTGCAGTTCGAGCAGACCGACCTCGTCCCCCTGGTCATCGACACCGTCAGCGACGCCCGTGTCGCCGGCAGCGAGCACGTCTGGCGTCTCGAACTCCCCGACGAGCCCGCCCTGGTGTCGGCCGACTCCGCGCGGCTGCAGCAGGTCCTCGTCAACCTGCTCGCCAACGCCCGCACGCACACCCCGCCGGGCACCACCGTCACCGCACGGGTGCAGCGGCGCGGGCCGTGGCTGTGCGTGGACGTCCAGGACGACGGGCAGGGCATCCCGCCCGACCTGCTGCCGCACGTCTTCGAGCGGTTCGCGCGCGGCGACTCCTCGCGCTCCCGCGCCTCCGGCTCGACCGGCCTCGGCCTCGCCATCGTGCAGGCCGTCGCGACCGCGCACGGCGGCGCCGTGACCGTCGACAGCGTGCCCGGACAGACGGTGTTCACCGTGCATCTGCCGACGCTCGGCCCGACCCCGCCCCAGCCCGCCCCCGAAACGAACTGGCAACTCGACTCACAGGTCGAGCACAGCGCCACCACATGGGTGCGACAGGGCGCCTGACGAGAGTCGACGACATGCGAACCGACTCTTCTCCCGGCACCCTGCCGGCGCGGGAGCACCTCCCGGCCGCCACAGCCGGTACGCCTGTCCTGGACGTAGTGATCCCCGTCTTCAACGAGGAGAAGGACCTCCAGCCATGCGTCCAGAGACTGCACGACCATCTGACGCGGACGTTCCCCTACCCCTTCCGCATCACCGTCGCGGACAACGCGTCGACCGACGCGACCCCTTCGGTGGCGCGCCGACTGGAGGCGCGGATCCCGCAGGTGCGCAACGTCCGGCTCGAGCAGAAGGGCCGCGGCCGAGCCCTGCGGACCGTCTGGTCCGCCTCGGACGCCCCGATCCTCGCGTACATGGACGTGGACCTGTCCACCGACCTCAACGCGCTGCTGCCGCTGGTGGCGCCGCTGATCTCCGGCCACTCGGACCTGGCGATCGGCTCCCGGCTCGCCCGGGACTCCCGTGTGGTGCGCGGGCCGAAGCGGGAGTTCATCAGCCGCGCCTACAACCTGATCCTGCGCGGCTCGCTGCAGGCCCGCTTCTCGGACGCGCAGTGCGGGTTCAAGGCGATCCGGCGTGACGTCGCACAGATTCTGCTGCCCCTGGTGGAAGACACCGGCTGGTTCTTCGACACTGAGATGCTGGTGCTCGCCGAGCGCGCCGGCCTCCGTATCCACGAGGTGCCGGTCGACTGGGTCGACGACCCGGACTCCACGGTGCACATCGTGAAGACGGCGACCGACGACCTGAAAGGGGTGTGGCGCGTGGGCAAGGCCCTGGCCACCGGTTCGCTGTCCCTCGACCGGCTCCGCCGCCCGTTCGGCGACGACCCGCGCGACCGCGACATCCAGGACGTGCCGAGGGGCCTGGCCCGTCAGCTGGTCGGGTTCTGCGTCGTCGGCGGTCTGTCCACCCTCTTCTACCTCGTTCTCTACAGCGGTTTCCGACAGTTCTGCGGCTCGCAGATCGCCAACGCGCTCGCCCTGCTGGTGTCCGCGGTCGCCAACACGGCCGCCAACCGGCGGCTCACCTTCGGAGTGCGGGGGCGCGGCGGCGCCGTCAGGCACCAGGCTCAGGGGCTGGTCGTCTTCGGCATCGGCCTGGCGCTGACCAGCGGCTCGCTCGTCGCGCTGAACGCGGCGACCTCCGACCCCGCGCATCTCACCGAGCTGGCGGTCCTCGTCGCGGCGAACCTCGCGGCGACGGTGCTGCGCTTCCTGCTCTTCCGCGTGTGGGTGTTCTCCGACCGGCGCGACGCCGAGGACCCGGCGACGACGACCGGGACCGCCGCCGCTCCCGCCGACGACCCCGCCGCTCCCGCGGGCCCGACCTCAGTGACGCACCCGTCCGCAGCGACGCACCCGACCGCGGACGCCGGCCCGACGGCGACGCCCCCTACGACGTACCAGCCGAACACGCCGGCGACGACGTACCCGCCGACCACGCCCCCCACGACGTACCGGACGACGACGTCCGCGCAGGTCGGCGGCCACTTCGGCCCGCTGCCCCAGCGCTCGGGCCCGACACAGCGGCCGGTCGCCCATCCGCACGGCGCCGCACGCCACGCGCCCCGTTTCCGCGCCGGTGAATCCGCGGACGGCGCCTGGGCGGACCCCACCCTGCGCACGCAGCCGGTGCGCCCCCACGACACCGACCCGGGGGACGCCCGATGACCACCCACCTTGATCAGCCGACGGCCGCCTGGGGCTCGCCGCCGGAGAGCTCCCCGACTTCCACACGGGAATCCGTCGTCCCGGCCCCCGGATCGGGCGAGCCCAGGCTGCCCCTGCACCGCCGACTGTGGCGAGGCCGCCCCGAGGACCCGCGCTGGGTCCGCCCGGCCTTCCTCGGTCTGCTGGCCGCCACCCTCCTCCTCTACCTCTACGACCTGAGCGCCTCCGGCTACGCCAACTCCTTCTACTCGGCGGCCGTCCAGGCCGGCAGTCAGAGCTGGAAGGCCATGTTCTTCGGCTCGCTGGACGCGGGCAACGCGATCACCGTCGACAAGCCCCCGGCCTCCCTGTGGCCGATGGCGCTGTCGGTGCGGATCTTCGGCCTGAGCTCGTGGGCGATCCTCGCGCCCGAGGTGCTGATGGGCGTCGGCACGGTCGCCGTCGTCTATGCCTCCGTGCGCCGCCGGTTCAGCCCTGCGGCCGGTCTGATCGCCGGCACGGTGCTGGCGCTGACTCCCGTCGCCGCGCTGATGTTCCGGTTCAACAACCCGGACGCGATGCTGGCCCTTCTGATGGCCGTGGCCTGCTACTTCACGGCTCGCGCGGTCGAGGACGGGCGGACGAAGTGGCTGGTGTGGGCCGGAGTCGCGATCGGCTTCGCGTTCCTCGCCAAGACCCTCCAGGCGTTCCTGATCCTGCCGCCGCTCGCGCTCGTCCACGCGGTCTGCGCACCGGTGCCGGTGAAGAAGCGGCTGGGTCAACTGGCCGTAGCCACAGGCGCGTTGATCGTGTCCGGCGGCTGGTGGGCAGCGATCGTCGAGCTGTGGCCGGCCTCCTCCCGCCCGTACATCGGCGGCTCGCAGAACAACTCCTTCCTGGAGCTGACCTTCGGCTACAACGGTCTCGGCCGCCTCAACGGCGAGGAGACCGGCAGCGTCGGCGGCGGCGGTGGCGGCGGGAACACCGGCCAGTGGGGCGAGACCGGCTGGGACCGGATGTTCAACTCCGAGATCGGCGGCCAGATCTCCTGGCTGCTGCCGGCCGCGCTGGTCCTGCTCGTCGGCGGTCTGGCCGCGACCCGGAAGCTGAAGCGGACGTCGACGACCCGGAGCCTGTTCCTGGTCTGGGGCGGCTCCCTGCTGATCACCATGGCCGTCTTCAGTTACATGGCGGGCATCTTCCACCAGTACTACACGGTGGCTCTCGCCCCCTACATGGCGGCCGTGATCGGCATGGGCGCCGGCGTCCTGTGGGAGAAGCGGTCCGAGATCTGGGCCGCGCTCACCCTCGCGGTCTCGGTCGTGGCGGCGGCGGCCTGGAGTTACGTCCTGCTCAACCGCACCTCGGACTACCTGCCCTGGCTGAAGTGGCTGGTGCTGGTCGGCGGTCTGACCGCCGCGCTCGGCCTGGTCTTCGCGGGCCGCGTCAACCGGCAGCTCGCGCTGGCGGCGGCCTCCGTCGGCCTCGTGGCCGCGCTGGCCGGACCGACGGCGTACACCCTCAGCACGCTGCAGCAGGGCCACACCGGCTCCATCGTCACCGCGGGTCCGGCCGGCGCCGGGATGATGGGCGGCGGCCCGGGCGGCGGCCGGGGCGGCTTCGGCGGCAACGGCGGCGGCCCCGGCGGCGGCATGCCGGGCCAGAACCAGCAGAACGGCAACGGCACTGCCCAGAACGGCAATGGCACTGCCCAGAACGGCAACGGCAGTACGCAGCAGGGGCAGGGCCGGGGCCAGCAGGGCGGCATGCCCGGCAGGCAGACCGGTGACGGCGGCGGCATGGGCGGCGGCGGTGGCGTCGGCGGCCTGCTGAACGGCGCGAGCGTCTCCGCCGAGGCCGAGAAGCTGCTGGAGACCGACTCCGGGAAGTACACGTGGGCCGCAGCGGCGATCGGCGCCCAGAACGCCGCGAGCTACCAGCTCGCCACGGGCGACGCGGTGATGGCGATCGGCGGCTTCAACGGCACGGACCCGTCCCCGACGCTGGCGCAGTTCAAGCAGTACGTGGCCGACGGCGAGATCCACTATTTCATCAGCAGCGGTTCCGGCGGAGGCATGGGCGGCATGGGCGGCAGCGGCAGCGGGACGTCCTCGCAGATCACCTCCTGGGTCGAGGCCAACTTCAAGAAGGTGACGGTCGGTTCGTCCACCTTCTACGACCTGACCCAGAAGGCGAACAGCTGACGAGGTCCCCGAGACCGGGCCCGAGGCCGGGCTGCGGAAACGGGTTCCGGAAACGGGTTCCGGAGACGGGTTCCGGAAACGGGTTCCGGAAACGGAAACAGGGCGGTGGCACCGAGCCACCGCCCTGTTTCCGTTTCCGGGACGGTGTCACCGCAGCCCCGGCGGGGACCGCACCGCTGCGGAGCGCGGGCCGCCGCTTAGCATCGTCCTCAGTGACCGGGAGTTCAGGAAGGTGCCGCGCGATGGCCGAGACCGCCAAGAACCCCGCCCCGCACACCAGCGTGTGGCTGGAAGGCAAGGCGCGTCGCCGAGGCCGTGGCGCGGGCCAGCCCTCCGGGCTCGACCGGGACCGGATCACCGAGGCGGCCGTGCGGCTGCTGGACGCCGAGGGACTGGCCGGGTTCTCCATGCGGCGGCTGGCGGCCGAGCTGAACGTGACGGCGATGTCCGTCTACTGGTACGTCGACACCAAGGACGACCTGCTCGAACTCGCCCTGGACGCCGCCTTCGGCGAGTTGGCGGAGCTGCTGCCCGATCCGGCGGACGAGGACGCGGACTGGCGCGACCAGCTGCGCGCACTCGCCCGGGCCTACCGCGACCTGCTGGTCCGGCATCCCTGGCTGTCGCCGCTGGCCGGCACGTTCCTCAACGTCGGCCCCGACCACCTCGCCTTCACCCGGGTCGTCCAGCGGGTCGTCCGCCGCACCGGCGTCCCGACGCGCGGCCTCGGCGCGGCCGTCGCCGCCGTCTTCCAGTTCGTGTACGGGTTCGGCACCGTCGAGGGCCACTTCCTCGCCCGCTGCTCGGCCGTCGGCATGAGCCCGGACGCCTACTTCCGCCATGCGATGAGCGAGGCCGGCCAGGTCCCGCCGGCCGCCGACGTGATCAGGGAGGCCGGAGACATCATGGCGGCCCGCGGCGGCGACACGGTGGAGGAGATGTGGGAGCGCGACTTCGACTTCGCTCTGGACCTGCTGATCGCGGGCATCGAGGCGATGGCCGAGCGCGGCTGACGGAGCGAGACCGACGGAGTGCTTCCGACCGGGCGCGGCTCACGGAGTGATCCCGACCGGGCGCGGCTGAAGGCCGGGACCGGCAGCGCTCCCTCACCCCCCCCCGCGCCTGTTACGGCGTACGGCCTACGCGTCTGCGGCGGAGCCGGTGTCGGCGACCAGGCGGGCCGGGAAGCCGCCGGTGGCCACCGGGCCCCAACGCTCCGGCGTGATCCGGATGATCGACTTGCCCTGTTTCCGCATGGCCTGCCGGTACTCGTTCCAGTCGGGGTGCTCGCCGGCGATGTTGCGGTAGTACTCCACGAGCGGTTCGACGGAATCGGGGGCGTCGACCACCTCGGCGGAGCCGTCGATCTGGACCCACGGTCCGTTCCAGTCGTCGCTGAGCACGAGGACGCCGACGCGCGCGTCCCGCTTGGCGTTGCGCGTCTTGGCCCGCTCGGGGTACGTCGAGACCACGATGCGCCCCGAGTCGTCGACCCCGCAGGTCAGCGGCGAGGCCTGCGGGCTGCCGTCGGCACGCCGGGTCAACAGGATCGCCCGGTGGCGGGGACGGACGAAGTCCAACAGCTCGTCCAGG
Organism: Streptomyces sp. NPDC001027; assembly: GCF_040299045.1. NCBI lineage: Bacteria > Bacillati > Actinomycetota > Actinomycetes > Kitasatosporales > Streptomycetaceae > Streptomyces > Streptomyces sp. NPDC001027. The sequence goes on along the minus strand of NZ_JBEPBI010000094.1, from coordinate 1,080 downwards.
GAGACCTTGGTGTTCGTCGCGATGTTCGGTGCCATGCCCTCAGCCTAGGCCGCGGGACGTCCCGTCCGGCTGACCCTGCTGTGCCTACGCCTGCGTCCGTCGCCCCGCCCAGCGTCCGTCGCCCCGCGTGCGTCCGTCGGCGTGTCCGTGCCCGGCGTCGCCGGAGTGCTCCGTCCTCGTCGCAGGCCGGGGCCGGCGCTGTCTATGCCCCGAGCTGCGGCAGCGCGTCGCCCTGCACCGCCTGGACGTCCAGCTCCACCTTCAGCGTCGTCCCGATGGCCGCGATGCCGGCCTGGACGACCTGGTTGTAGTTCATGGCGAAGTCCTCGCGCCGCAGCTGCGCGGTCGCCCGGAACGCGGCCCGGGCACCGCCCCAGGGGTCGGATCCCGTGCCGAGGTAGGCCAGGTCCAGCTCCACGGGGCGGACGACGCCGCGCATGGTCAGCTCGCCGTGGACCGTCCAGCGGTCAGGGCCGACCGGGGTCAGTCCGGCCGAACGGTAGACGATCTCCGGGTGCCGCTCGACGTCCAGGAAGTCCGCCGAGCGCAGATGCGCGTCGCGCACGGCGTTGCCGGTGTCGATGGAGGCCGCTCGGATCACCGCCTCCACCCGGGACTTCGTGACGTCGTCCGGGGCGACCTCGACGGCCGCCGAGAACTCCGTGAACCTGCCGTGCACGCTGGAGATGCCCAGGTGCTGGGCGACCGCGCCGACCGCGGAATGGGCCGGGTCGACCGTCCAGGGGCCGGGCGGGGGCAGCTCCGATCCGCCCTGCCGGGCCAGCGTCACGGTCCCGACCTGCGCCCTTCCGCTCGCCGTGACGATCGCGCTGGAGGCCGCGGGCGCGTACCCGACGGCGGTGACGATCACCGTGTAGGCGCCGGGGGCGAGTTCGGTGGCGTCCCGGACGGCCCCTTCCGCGTCGGCCTCGGCGCGCAGCACCTGACCGCCTGTCATGTCGGTCACCGTGACGACCGCGTGCGACACGGCCCACCCGTCCCGCGTACGGATCTTCGCGGTCAGTCCCATCTCATGTGCTCCTCGACTGGAACCGGCCCGGTGCGGAGGCTTGCCCCGCA
>NZ_JBEPBI010000093.1:0-27874 GCF_040299045.1 Streptomyces sp. NPDC001027 | reverse complement strand
GGCCGGGGCTCCGCCTCAGGCGGCGACGGCGGTCGGCGTCTCCGCCGCCTCCCCTGCCGCGGCGCCTGAGGCTTCCTCTGCCTCCTCGATGAGGCTGACCAGGGTCGCGCGGGCCCGGGCCACCCGCGAGCGGATCGTCCCGACGGGGCAGCCGCCGGCCTCGGCGGCCTCCGTGTAGGGCAGGCCCGCCAACTGCGTGAGGACGAACGCCTCCCGGCGCTCGGCGGGCAGCGCGTCCAGCAGGTCGAGCAGGGCCACGCCGTCGTCGAAGCCGGGCAGGCCGCCGGGCTGGGCGCGCTCGGCCCAGAGCGTCCAGTCGTCCACGTCGGCCCGCCGCGGCCGGGCGGCGGCGTGGCGCAGGCTGTCGACGACCGTGCGGCGCGCGATGGCCAGCAGCCAGGTGCGCGCCGACGAGCGCCCCTCGAACCGGTGCAGGCTGCCGAGCGCCCGCAGGAACGTGTCCTGCGCGAGGTCGTCGGCCGACTGGCGGTCGGCGGAGAGGTACGTGACATAGCGGACGACGTCCGGATGCAGCGCCCGCACGAACCGGTCGACGGCGTCGGGGTCGCCGGTGCGGGCGGCGAGCGCCCAGCCGGTGGCCGCGTCGTCGGGCGACGTCGTCGTGAGGTGCTGACCGGACGCCGTGCGCCCTCTGTCGCACTGCTCTGACGACAGGGGGAGGACAGGAGTGATCACCTGATGTCCTTCTCGAGTGGTCCGGGACGATCGACGCGGCGCGATGCGACCCAGCACGGCACGGCACGCACGGCACGACGCCCGGGCGGGTGCCCGGGCAGGCGTGCGGGGCGGTGTGCGGGTTGGTGTGCGGGGTCGGCCGCTGCGGAAGGTCCCGGGACGGGAGGGGGTGGGGACGTGCGACGTGTGCACGTCCCGTGCCCGAAGCCTCGGAGCCGGCGGCCGCGACGGACGCGGCGCCGGCAGGACGGTTTCGGGAAACCGGCTGTCTCAGACGACAGCGGTCCCGGCCGGAGGCCCCCGAGAGATGATCGTGTGCGTGAGCGTCAGCCGCCAGATCCGCTCGGCGCGCTCGCGCACCGGCCGCAGGCGTGGCCGGCGCGGTGGGACGGGCAGGGCCGCGAGCGGCAGGAACAGCGGCGCGGCAAGGCGTCCGGCCACGGCGCGCAGGAGCCGGAACGCGGCCCGCTCGCCGTAGCCCAGCCACAGCCCGGTCAGCAGAGCGGCCAGCGTGTGGGCGGCGAGCATGCCCAGCGACGACATGCCGCCGGCGCCGTGCGCCATGTGACCGAGGTGCTCGGCGTGCGCCGCAGTGCCCATGTGCCCGGAACCCATGGAGCTCATGGAGCTCATCGGGCCCATGTCCATCGCGTCCATGGACAGGGAACCGGCGGACACCGAACCGGCGGACACCGAACCCGCGGGCGTCGAGCCCGTCGACGCGCCGCCCATGTCCTGCGCCGTGGAGGCGTTCAGGGACGTCGGCGCCGCGGACCGGCTCCAGGAGAAGGCCGAGTGGAGCGCCCCCTGTGCGACGACCACGACGGTCATCACCAGCGGGAGTCCGCGCTCCCGGCCCGCGAGCGTCCAGCCGACGCCGCTCGTGGCGACGAAACCGGCGGACATCGTCCACCACGGCACGGCGCCGCCCGACATGAGCACGTGTCCGAGGGCGGCGAGCAGCACACAGACGGCCGCGAACACCGCGGCGCGTACCGTGCGCGCACCCCACCCAGCAGTCATGACGGCCTCATCCTCGCATCCGGGCTCCGCTCGTCACGGGTGGGTACGCACGACACCCCGGCCCGCCACTCACTCCGAGAAGAGTGATACAGGACACAGCGCCATGAGGCGATGCCTCAGACCGGAAGCGCCCCTGCCGGGTGGCCGTGTCGGCGGCCGCACGCGGTCAGCGCGAGCACCCCGTGCCCGCTGACGGTCGTCTCCGCTCCGAGGGAGCCTGGGTCGACCGACAGCCTGCGCGCCACGTCGACGGCGTAACACGTGTCGGGGATGGCGAGTTCCTCCTTGACCTGGCGATATCGGACCTGGAACGCCTCGCTGTCCGAGAGGTTCACGCCGTCGAAGGCGTCGTCGGGAAAGCCGTCCTGATGGGGCAACAGGTACCCGGCCTCGGCCGGGTGGGCCGCCCGCCCGTCGCCTGCGCCGCCGAGCGGCCCCGTCTCCCCGTCGGTCCCGTGCGCGTCCTCGTCGCCCTCGTCGCCCTCGTCGTCCTCGGCCGCGTCGAAGGCGTCGTAATAGCGCACCACCTCGCCGCCCTCGGCGATGCACCAGGCGGTCCAGTCGTCCCCGCAGCTCATCCCGTACCAGTGCGCCGCCCCGAACCGCCTGCCGAGGGCCGCGCACCGCTCGCGCACGACGCGTTCGCGGACCTCGTCGCGCAGGGCTTCGTCGGCGTCCTTCTCGCGGTGGGCGTCCTCGGACGGCTCGCCGAAGACGAGTGTCCAGCCGTCCAGCGCCGGGCTGACGAACACCCGGGCGCAGCCCGCGTGTTCGCCGCCGGACCGCCAGTCGTGGCTGTCGTGGTTCCAGGCGGCCGCCCCGGTGCGCAGGGTGACCGGTTCGGCGGCCCCCAGATCGAAGGCGTCCAGCACCGCGCTCTGGTCGGCGCTCGGCACCGCGTACCAGGACCCGCACAGGTGCATGGCCTCCGGGACCTCCGCGATCCGCCTGATCCTCGTCAGTCGTCGCCACGCGGCCAGGTCCCTCGCCTCCAGCGCGGCCGGACCGCCGACGGCGGCGAGCGCCTCCAGCACGCCGGCCCGCAGCCGCGGCCCGGGCGCGGGAGCACGGCGCACCCGCCGCAGCGCGGGCACGGCTCCGCCGCCGATGGCCACGAACGCCCACACGGCTCGCTGCCGGACACTCTCCTGCGGATCCCCCAGCAGCGGGACGAGCTGATCGACGAACTCCAGCGCCGCTTCCCTCCGACACTGGAAGGCGAACACCGCGTCCTCGCGGACCCTGGGGTGCGGGTGGCTCAGCAGCGGTACGTACGCGCCGGCGCCCGCGACCTTCAGCCGCCCGAGCGCCCAGCTGACCCTGCGGGCCGTTTCGCGGGCGCCGGCCGAGGCGGCCCGGGCGAGGGCCGAGGCCAGCGGGGCGAGCGCGGGCTCGCCGATCCGGCACAGCACGTCCGCGCAGACGGTCCAGTCCCCGGGTATCTGCTCGTCGCACAGCGCTTCCAGCACGGGCGCCACGGCTTCGGCGCCGCGTGCCACGAGGGCGTCGCGAGCGGTCCGGGTCTCCTCCAAGGAGCCGGAGAGTCTTTCGATCAACGAGTCTCGGTCCACGAGGGCGACGCTATCCCCGGGCGCCGACATCGATGCCGCCACTCGGCTCGCTCACTGCGAGACCGGTGTGCGCAGGGGGCGTATGGTCCGATATTGAGGGAGTCACTCCTGACCGCGCTCCCTGGCCCTGCGTTTTGGGGAAGGTGAGAACGTGGCGGACGCCGCCGCCGAAGACCGCCGTGCCGGCTCCGGTCCGGAGCTGCTGGAGCCGGTGCTGGTCGATCTCGCACGGCGGACCGGCGCCTCCGTGGCCGCCGTCTATCTGCTGCGGGAGGACGAGCAGGTTCTGCGGCTGGCCGCGCTGGGCGGCACCCCGTGGGAGATCTCCATGCCCTGGGCGCGGGTGGCCCTGAGCGCCCTCTCACCGGTCTCCGACGCCGTGCGGGAGCGGCGCCTGGTCTGGGTGGGCGGGCAGGAGGAGATGGCGCGCCGCTACCCGAGGCTGGCGCTCGTCGTGCCGTACCGCTTCGCGCTGGCCGCCGCCGCCGTGGCCACCGGCGCCGACACCTGGGGCGGGCTGGTGCTGCACTGGCCCGCCTCGCACCCGCCGGAGCTGAGCCCGCACGAGCGGGAGGCCATCACCGGCGCGTGCCACCGGCTGGGCCTGATCCTGCGGCACGCCGCCGAGGACGGTCGGCCGGTGCGGCCCGGGGCGGAACCGCTGATGCTGCCGCCGTTGCGGGCCCGCGCCACGGGACCCGCCGAGGCGCAGGCGGCCGTCGACTTCGTCGAGCGCATCCCCGGCGGCTGCTGCTCACTGGGCGTGGACGGCCGTATCGCCTTCGTCAGCACCAGGGCCGCGGAACTGCTCGGCGCCGGCATCGAGGGCCTGCTCGGCAGGAAGCCGTGGGAGGCCTTGCCCTGGCTGGACGAGCCGGTCGCCGAGGACAGCTACCGGGCGACCGTGCTCAGCCGGGAGCCGGTGTCCTTCACCGCCCTGCGTCCTCCCGACCGGTGGCTGTCGTTCCGGCTCACCCCGGACGCCTCGGGCATCAGCGTGCACATCACGCCCACCCACTCGGCCCACGCCCAGGCGTCGCCCGCCGTCCCGTCCCGGCCGGAAGGGGTCCCGCCGGACGGGGTCGCGTCGAGCGGGGGCGCATCGGACGCGGTCGCGTCGGACGGCGTCGCGTCGAACGGCGTCGCGTCGAGCGGGGGCGCGTCGGACGATCTCGCGTCCACCGGCGCTCCGGGACGGGCGGCCACCCTGTACCACCTGATGCATCTGGCGGCCACGCTCACCGAGGCGGTCGGCGTGCGGGACGTCGTCGACCAGGTCGCCGACCAGGTGCTGCCGGCCTTCGGCGCGGGGGCGCTCGCCCTGATGACGGCCGAGGACGGCAGGCTGCGGATCATCGGCTGCCGGGGCTACTCCGCGGACCTCATGGAACGCTTCGACGCCGAACCGCTCACCTCCGCCACCCCGGCCGTGCGCACGCTGACGACGGGCGTGCCCGCCTTCTTCGGCGGCTTCGCCGAGCTCAAGCGCGCCTACCCGCCCGCAGTGCTGCAGGACGGCATGGGAGCCTGGGCCTTCCTGCCGCTGATCACCTCCGGTCACCCGGTCGGCTCCCTGGTCCTCGCCTACGACCGCCCTCGCGCCTTCGCGCCCGAGGAACGCGCCGTCCTCACCGCCACCGCCGGACTGATCGCGCAGGCCCTCGACCGCGCCCGCCTGTACGACACCAAGCACCAGCTCGCCCACGACCTTCAGGCCGCCCTGCTGCCTCACGCGCTGCCCGACGTCCCCGGCCTGGAGGTGGCCGCGCGCTATCTCCCCGCCACCCGCGGCATGGACGTCGGCGGCGACTTCTACGACCTGATCCGTCTCGACTCCACCACCGCGGCCGCGGCCATCGGCGACGTGCAGGGCCACAACATGACGGCCGCCGCCCTGATGGGCCAGGTCCGCACCGCCGTCCACGCCACCGCGGGCGCGCCCCCGGACGAGGTCCTCGCCCGCACCAACCGGCTGCTCACCGATCTCGACCCCGGGCTGTTCACCAGTTGTCTCTACGCCCAGATCGATCTCGTCGAGCAGCGTGTGCGCCTGGCCGCCGCCGGGCACCCGCCCCCGCTGCTGCGCCGCCCCGACGGCGGCACGGAGATCCTGCGGCTGCCGCCGGGGCTGCTGCTGGGCATCGACCCCGACGTGCCCTACTCGTCCACCGAGGCGCCGCTGCCGCCCGGCTCGGTGCTGGCCCTCTACACCGACGGGCTCGTCGAGGCGCCCGGGGTGGACCTCGACGACGCCGTCGCCGCTCTCGCCCGCCAGCTGGAGCGGGCCGGACCGGGCGGCCTGGACGCCCTCGCCGACACGCTCATCCAGTACGCCCGTCGCTCCGCGCCCCGCAGCGACGACATCGCCCTCCTGCTCATCCGCCCCACCGGGCGGCCCTGACGGCGCGCTCAGGCCAGGGTGACCTCGACCGGCAGCTTCTTGATGCCGTTGACGAAATTGGAGCGGACCCGGGGGACGTCGCCGGTCAGGCGGATGTCGGCGATCCGCGGGATGAGCTCCTCGAACATGATGCGGATCTCGGTGCGGGCGAGCAGGTTGCCCAGGCACAGGTGGGGGCTGCCCTTGCCGAAGGTGACGTGGTCGTTGTGCGGCCGGGCGACGTCGAAGTCGTACGGGTCGCCGAAGACCGCCTCGTCGCGGTTGCCGGAGGCGTACCACATGACCACCTTGTCGCCCTCCCTGACCTGCTTGCCGCCGAGTTCGACGTCCCGGGTCGCGGTGCGGCGGAAGTGGTACACCGGGGAGGCCCAGCGCAGGAACTCCTCGACCGCCGTCGGGATCAGCGAGGGGTCGTCCCGCAGCCGGGCGAGCTGGTCGGGGTGCTGGAGCAGGGCCAGCATGGAGTGGGAGATGGTGTGGCGGGTGGTCTCGTTGCCGGCCACCACCAGGAGCAGGAAGTAGTTGTCGAAGTCCTGTGCGGAGAGCGGGACTCCGTCGCGCGGGACGGTGTTGACGAGCTTGGACACCAGGTCCTGGCCGTCGCCGCCGCGCCGCTGCCGGGCCAGCTCGCGGCCGTACTCGAAGACCTCGAGCGAGGCGGGCGAACGGAACGGCAGATCGCGGTACTTCTCGCTCTCCGCGCTGTGCAGGAGCACGTCGGCGTAGTCCGGGTCGGTGTTGCCGATGATGCGGTTGCCCCAGTCGATGAGCTGCTGGTTGTCCTCCGGCGGCACGTCGAGGAGCCGGGCGAGCACGTTGATGGGGAAGTCGGCGGAGACGTCGGCGACGAAGTCGAAGGAGCCCTTGGCCAGGGCCGCGTCCAGCGTCTTCGCGGTCAGGCCGCGCAGGAAGTCGCTGTAGCTGTTGATGACGCCGGCGCCGAACTGACGCTGGATGACGCTGCGCAGGGCGCGGTGACGGACGCCGTCCATCTCCAGGATCGAGGCGCGCTTCTTGATCTGGTCCTCGTCGACCTCCTCCAGGTTGACGAAGCGGGTGGAGGTGAAGGTGTCGGCGTCGCGGTCGACGCGGGCGATGTCGGCGTGCCGGGTGACCGCCCAGAAGCCGGAGTTGGGGACCTCCTCGGGCTGCCAGTGGACCGGGTCCTGGTGGCGCAGGGTGTGGAACATCCGCCACGGGGTGACGCCGTCGGCGAAGTTGTCGAGGTCGGCGAGGTCCACCCGGTCCAGCGGCAGGGGCTCTTCGAGGGCGGCGCGCAGCTCGGCCCGGCTGGTGGGGGCGGCGGCGGTGGGGCTGTTCATCGGTGATCTCCTGTGCGGGCGGGGCGGGGGCTCCGGGCGGTCCGTCGGGTTCAGAGGTGGTAGGCGTACTCGGTGAACTCCCAGTCGGTGACGTGTCGGCCGAAGCGCTCGGCCTCGTTGCGCTTGTAGGCGAGGAAGGAGGCGGTGAAGTCCTTGCCGAGGAGGTCGGTGAGGGCGGTGTCCGCCTCCAGCGCGTCGAGCGCCGCCGGCAGGCTCGTGGGCAGCACGGCGGAGCGTGCCGTGTCGTACCCGTAGCCCTCCAGCGGGGCGGCGGGCTCCTCGCCCGCCCGGACGCCGAGCAGGGCGGCGGCGATCGTGCCCGCGACGAGCAGGTAGGGATTGGCGCCGGCGTCGCCGAGACGCAGCTCGAGCCGTGCGCCGCTGCCGCGCTCCGGCGGGATGCGGACCATGGCGCTGCGGTTGTCGAGACCCCAGTCGATCAGCCATGGCGCGAGGGTGTCCGGGCCGAAGCGCTTGTACGAGTTCACGGTGGGGTTGGCCAGCGCCGCGAGCGCGGGAGCGTGGGCCAGGATGCCCGCGACGGCGTGCCGTGCCGTGGCCGAGAGGCCGTACGCGCCGGACGGGTCGTCGAAGGCGTTGCGGCCTTCGGCGTCGTCGCAGGACAGGTGCAGATGGAAGCCGGAGCCTCCCGCGTCGCCGAAGGGCTTGGCCATGAAGGTGGCCAGCTTGCCCTCCTTGCGGGCCAGTTCCTTGACGGCGGCCTTGAAGCGGAAGGCGCGGTCGGCCGCGTCCAGGGCGTCGGAGTGGGTCAGGTTGATCTCGATCTGGCCGCCGTCGAACTCGTGGTTGCCGTTGGTGACGCCCAGGCCGAGGTCGCGCAGCAGGCGCAGGGTGCGCAGCAGATGGTTGCCGGGGTCGGCGCGCAGGCCGGCGGTGTAGACGGCGCCGGTCGTCTCCGGGGCGCGGCGCCAGCCGGTGGGCGTGCCGGGGGCCGGTTCGAGGAGGAAGTACTCCAGCTCGGGGCCGACGACGGGCCGCAGTCCCTGCTCGGCGCAACGGGCCAGCACGGTGCGCAGCAGGTCGCGCGGGGATTCCGCGGCCGGTTCCCCGGTCGCCGGGTCGCTGACCTCGCCGAGGCAGGCGGCGACGCCGGGTTCCCAGGGCAGGGGGACGGCGGTGGAGAGGTCCGGGCGTACGCAGACGTCCGGCAGTCCGGCGTCGAGGCCCCCCGGCACGGGGACCACGTCGCCCTGGGGGGTGGTGTGGTAGACGGCGCGGCAGAAGGCCAGGCCGTGCTCGCCGGCCGAGGGCAGCTGGTCCAGCAGGACGTCACGGGCGCGGTCGGTCCCCATCAGGTCGGGGTACTGGACCCGGACCACGTCGACACCCTCGGCGGCGAGCCGCTCCATGTGCCGGCGGATGTCTGGGCTGTCGGATGCGCTCACCGGGTTCTCCTAGGGCGGAAAGGCGGGCTCCCCCGGGGCGTCGGCCGGGCGGGGAGGCGCACAGGCGGCGGGTCCGGGGCCGGGAGGGAGCGGGAGGACGGTCCCGGGCGAACCCTCGGAGCCGTTCATTTGATCCCGAACGGTATGGAAGGGAGTCGCGACCCGCAAGGGGGTCTCGCAAAAAATTTATCCATCTGGACAGGTATTGACCAGGGGGCGGCGGCTTCCTATGTTGTTTGACGCCAAACGAGTCAGGGTGGCGGGAGACCCCCGCCCCCCTGTGGCACCGGGGCCCGGCCCTGGCCGGACGCCGTCCGTGCCGCACCCGGCCGGGCCCCTCCGTCTCCCCCTGTTCCCCGCCTTCCCACCCGCCTCTCCCGCTCCGCACTCTCCTCCCGCTCCTCCACTTCCCCTTCCGCTCCGACGCGCTCACCCCTCAGGAGGACCGCCATGAAGGTCGTCGTCGACATGAACAAGTGCCAGGACCACGGCCAGTGCGTCTTCGCCGCCCCGGACGTCTTCTCGCTGGACGACGACGGCCGGCTCGCCTACGTCCCCGACCCCGACGACGCGCTGCGCGACGAGGTCGAGGAAGCCGCCGACGTCTGCCCGCTGCAGGCCATCCGGATCGAGGCCTGAGTCCATGACCGGGACGATCGTCGTCGCAGGCGGCTCGATGGGCGGACTGCGCGCCGCCGAGCAGCTGCGCGCGGCGGGCTGGACCGGGGCCGTCACCATCGTCGGCGACGAGCCCCACATGCCCTACAACCGGCCCCCGCTGTCCAAGGACGTGCTGGCGGGCACGGCGCCGTTCGCGTCGCTGGCCTTCACCCCGAAGGCGTCCGCGGCCGACGTGGAGTGGCGGCTCGGCACGCGGGTCGTCGCCGCCTGGCTCGGCGAACGCACCGTCGCCCTCGACGACGGCCGCACGCTGGCCTACGACGGGCTGGTCGTCGCCACCGGGATGCGCCCGAGACGGCTGCGCTGCCCCGGGCCGCTCGCCGGCCGGCACACCGTCCGCACCCTGGACGACGCGCAGGACCTGCGGGAGGAGCTGACCCGACCCGGCGTCCGGCTGGTCGTCGTCGGCGCGGGCTTCATCGGCTGCGAGGTCGCCGCCACCGCCGTCCGTCTCGGCGTGGCCGAGGTGACCGTCGTCGACCCGCTGCCCCTGCCCATGGCCGGCCCGCTCGGCGAGCAGCTCGGCCGCGCGCTGCTGAAGCGGCACGAGGAGCGCGGGGTGCGTTTCGCGCTGGGCACGGGAGTGGCCGGGTTCCGGGGCGAGGAGCGGGTGACCGGCGTCGTCCTCGGAGACGGCCGCGTGCTGCCCGCCGACGTGGTGGTCGAGTCGGTCGGCTCGGTCGCCAACGTGGAATGGCTCGACGGCAACGGCCTCGACCTCGCCGACGGCGTCCTCACCGACGAGCGGCTGCGGGTCGGCGGCCGGCCCGACGTGGTCGCCGTCGGCGACGTGGCCCGGTTCCCCAACGCCCGTTACGACGGTGTGGCCCGCCGCGTCGAGCACTGGTCGATCCCCACCGACACCGCCAGGCACGCCGCGAAGACCCTGGTCGCCGGGCTCACCGGCGCCGACGCGGCGCCCGGCCCCTTCGCTCCGCTGCCCACCTTCTGGAGCGACCAGCACGACTTCCGGCTGCAGTCGTTCGGAGCGCCCGTCCTCGGCAAGGACGACGTGCGCGTCCTGGAGGGCGACCTGGAAGGCGACGTCCTGGTCGGCTACCACTGCGGCGGCCGGCTGGTCGGCGTCGTCGCCCTGGGCGGCCCGTCCGTCGCGACCGCCGCCGCCCGCTACCGCGCCCAGTTGCTGAAGTCGCCCGCTCTCACCCCCTAAGGAAGCCCGTCATGTCCCTCGTCCGTGGTTACTTCCACCCCAAGACGGCGAGCGGCGCCTCGTCGCTGATCCCGTCTCCGCCGTGGCGCTACTCCGGCGACCTGCTCACCGTCGAGTACCGGACCGATCCGGCCCGGGTGCGCGAACTCCTCCCCGAGCCGCTGGAGCTCGCCGACGAGGACCCCGGCGCGGTGGCGTTGATCTGGGCCGACTGGCAGTCCTGCTCCGCCTCCGGCGACGAACTGCTCGACCCGGTGCTCTCCCAGTACAAGGAGGCGTTCGCGGTCGTCCGCTGCGCCTACCGCGGGCAGACCTACTCGCGGTGCGTCTACATCTGGGTCGACAAGGACTTCGCCATCGCCCGCGGGCTCCACCAGGGCTACCCGAAGAAGCTCGGCTCGATCCACCAGACCCGCCCGCACCCCTACGGGCCCGCTCCGCGCATCGGGGCGGGGGCCCGTTTCGGGGCGACGCTGGCCGCGGCGGACCGGCGGCTCGCCCAGGCCGTGGTGACGCTGCGCGAGCCGTCGGAGACGAACGGGTTCGTCAACGCGCACCCCATGGCGCATCACCGCTGGCTGCCCTCCATCGAGAAGGGGAAGGGGCTGGCGCTCGACGAGCTGATCGAGACCGGCGCGGCCTCCTTCGAGGCGGGCCCCGCGTGGGTCGGCGACGCCGAACTGGAGCTGTTCGAGGCGCCCACCGAGGAACTGGCCCGGCTGGAGATCCACGAGCCGATCGCCGCCTACTACCGGCAGGTCGGCGTCGTCTGGGACGGCGGCCGGCTGCTGGAGTCCGGCATGTCCGGCGCCGAGTAACCCCCGCACGCATCACAGAACTTGGAGACCGGCATGATCGAGCACACCCTCACGGTGGCCGGGGTCACCGTCGACGCACGGCACTGGATCGGCGGCGAACGCGTCGCCTCCGCCGAGACGTTCACCGACGTCTCGCCCATCGACGGCCGCGCGATCGGAGAGATCGCACGCGGCACCCCGGTGGAGGCCGCCGCCGCCGTGGCCGCCGCCAAGGCCGCCTTCCCCGCCTGGGCCGCCACCCCGCGCGCCGAACGCGCCCGCATCCTGCACGCCGTCGCCGACGGCGTGGAGAAGCGGCTCGAGGAGCTGGCGATCGTCGAGACCACCGACAACGGGGCCCTGCTGCGCTCGCACCGCCGCGGCGTGATGCCCCGGGTCGCGCACAACTTCCGCTTCTTCGCCGACTGGCTGCTGAAGCTGGAGCACGAGGACTTCGACACCCGGGGCCACGCCAACCACGTCTCCTGGGACCCGGCGGGCCCGAGTGTGCTGATCACCCCGTGGAACGCCCCGCTCATGCTCGCCACCTGGAAGGTCGCCCCGGCCCTCGCCGCCGGCAACACCGTGGTCCTCAAGCCCGCCGAGTGGTCCCCGCTGACCGCGTCGCTGCTCGCGGACATCGCCGCCGAGGCGGGGCTGCCCGCCGGGGTGCTGAACGTGGTCCAGGGCTACGGCTCCGAGATCGGCGACGCGCTCACCTCCCACCCGGACGTCCGCCGCATCAGCTTCACCGGCTCCGTCCCGACGGCCCGGCGGATCGCCGCGTCGGCCGCCGCCCAGCTCACCCCGCTCAGCCTCGAACTCGGCGGCAAGTCACCGCTGCTGGTGTTCGCCGACGCCGACCTCGACCTCGCCGTGGACCTGGCGGTGGAGCAGTACGACAACGCCGGCCAGGTCTGTCTCGCGGCCACCCGCTTCCTGGTCGATGAGTCGGTCGCCGAGGAGTTCACCCGGCGGTTCGTCGAGAAGGCCGGACAGCTCACCCAGGGCGACCCCCGCGACGAGGCCACCGACATCGGACCCACCATCCATCCCCGCCAGCTGGAGAAGATCGACGGGTTCGTGCGGCGGGCCGTCGCGGCCGGGGCGCGCGCGGTCGTCGGCGGGCGCCGCGAGGGAGACCGGTACTACGCGCCGACCCTGCTCACCGACGTCGCCCAGGACTCGGAGATCGTCCAGGAGGAGGTCTTCGGACCCGTCCTGACGCTGCAGACCTTCACCACCGAGGACGAGGCCGTCCGGCTCGCCAACGACACCCGCTTCGGCCTCGCGGCCACCCTCGCCACCGGCGACCGTGAGCGCGCCGAGCGCGTCACGGCCCGGCTGGCCGCGGGCACCGTCTGGGTCAACTGCTTCTTCGTGCGCGACCTGCGCGCCCCCTTCGGCGGCGCGCGTCAGTCCGGCGTCGGCCGCGAGGGCGGCTCCTGGAGCTTCGACTTCTACTGCGACCTGAAGAACACCGTGACCGCACCGAACGGATGGAGCCGGGACCATGGGTGAGATCGTCGGGGCGGGCCTGCTCGCCCACGTCCCCACCATCGTGCTCCCCGAGGAGCAACGGCGGGAGCTCAACGAGGGCAGGGAGATCACCCTCGTCACCGGGCTGCGACAGCTGCGCGAGGACGTCTTCGCCCGCGACGACTACGACACCGTCGTCGTCCTCGACTCGCACTGGGCGACGACCGTCGAGTTCGTCGTCACCGCACAGCGGCGCCGCGCCGGGCTGTTCACCTCCGAGGAGCTGCCGCGCGGCATGTGCCGGATGCCGTACGACTATCCCGGCGACCCCGAACTCGCCGAGAACATAGAGAGGTTCGCGGACCGGCACGGCACGTGGATCACCGCGATCGACGACGACTGCCTGCCGGTCTACTACGCCACCATCAACCTGTGGAAGTACCTCGGCGAGGGCCTGCCCGACAAGCGGTGGGTGACCATCGGGGTCTGCCAGACCGGTGACATGGAGGACCATCTGCGGCTCGGCCGCGCGCTGGCCGACGGCATCGCCGCCACCCCCGGCCGCCGGGTCCTGCTCATCGCGTCCGGCGCGCTCTCGCACACCTTCTGGCCGCTGCGCGAACTGCGCGACCACGAGTCCAGCGACCCGGCGCACATCTTCACCCCCGCGGCGCGCGAGGCCGACCACGAGCGCATCGCCTGGTTCAAGGAGGGCCGCCACGACAAGGTCCTCGACACGATGGACGAGTTCTGGAAGTACCGGCCCGAGGCGAAGTTCTTCCACTACCTGATGATGGCCGGCGCCCTCGGCGAGCAGGCCTGCGTCGCGACCGCCCGCCAGTACGGCGAGTACGAGAACTCGATCGGCACCGGCCAGGCGCACCTCTGGTTCGACCGCCCGTCCGACGGCTGGACCGGAGCCGGGCCGGCCGGGGCCCGCACCGCGCACACCCCGCCCGACAGCCTCCCGCCCAGTCGTCCCGCGCCCGGCCGCACCCCGCACAGCCGCCCCTAGGAGCCCCGCCATGCCCGAGTACCGCCGCATCCTGCTGGACGGCGCCGCCGTCCAGGTCACCGTCGACGGGGACGAACTCGTCGCCGGCGACGGCCGTCGCGTCAAGACCGAGGAGGCTCAGCACCTGCCGCCGGTCGTGCCGTCGAAGGTGATCGCCGTCCACCTCAACCACCGCAGCCGCGTGGACGAGTTCGGGATCGACCTGCCCGCCACCCCGACCTACTTCCACAAGCCGACCTCCTCCCTGAACTCCCACCGGGGCGCGATCGTCCGCCCCGAGGGCTGCAAGTGGCTCAACTACGAGGGCGAGGTCGCCATCGTGATCGGCAGGACCGCGCGCAACATCTCGCCCGCCGAGGCTGGGGAGTTCATCGCCGGGTACACCGTCGCCAACGACTACGGTCTGCACGACTTCCGCGACACCGACGCCGGCAGCATGCTCCGGGTGAAGGGCTCCGACACCCTGTGCCCGCTCGGGCCGGGGCTGGTCACCGACTGGGACTTCCACGGCAAGCGGCTGCGCACGTACGTCAACGGCGAGGTCGTGCAGGACGGTTCGACCGACGAGATGCAGTGGGACATGCACTACCTCGTCGCCGACATCGCGCGCACCATCACCCTGTACCCGGGCGACGTCCTGCTGTCGGGGACCCCGGCCAACTCCCGTCCCGTGCGACCCGGCGACGTCGTCGAGGTGGAGGTCGAGGGACTCGGACGGCTCACCAACCACATCGTGACCGGCCCGACGGCGATCCGCTCCGACGTCGGCGCCCAGCCGACCGAGTCCGAGGAGGTGCTGTCCACCGCGCTCGGCGGCGACTGGGAGTTCCGCGGCGTCCGCCCCCCCGGCGGTGACGCCCGCGAGGGCCGCCGCCGGGCCGGCGGGTAGGGTCACCGGCATGACCGACTCCGCGGACGCCCCGACGAGCCGTCGGCCCCGCAAGCGCCTGCACTACGGCGAGGGCCGCGAGGCCCTGCTGAACGCCGCCGTGCGCGTGGTGGCGCGGGGCGGACTGCGCAGGCTCACCTACCGGGCGGTCGCCGAGGAGGCCGGGGTCACCCACGGTCTGGTCGTCCACCACTTCGGTTCACGTGACGCGCTGATCGAGGCGGCCCTCGCCCACACCATCCGCACCTCGCTGAGCATCAGCGCGCTGGAGCCGGGCACCGGCGAGATCGACGACTTCTCGACGGGGCTGTCCGAGATGGTCACGGCGGATCCGGGCACCCAGGCCTTCCAGTACGAACTGCTGCTGGAGTCCCGCCGCAGGCCCGAGCTGCTGCCGCAGATCCGCGAGCTGTACGACGAGTACTTCGACGCCAGCCGGCGCGAGCTGGGCCGGATGCTGCCCGCCGGCGCGGACGAGGCGCTGGCCCGGCTGGTCTTCGCCGCCCTCGACGGGCTGGTGCTGCATCAGCTCGTCCTCGGCGAGCCCGACGTCACGGACGCCGCTCTGGAGCAGCTGCGCTCCCTGCTGAGGCTCCGGGCCGCGTCCGGCGAAGCCGGTGACCCCGGCGACGCCCCGCGCCCGACCCCCTGATCACGCCCCACCCTCTGATCACACCCGGCCCGCTCGACGCGCCCGCCCCGCCGATCACGGCCGACTCTGCGGACACGACCGACCCTCCGATCACGGTCGGTCTCTGATCGCGCCTGGCCACCCGGCCTGCGCGTTCCCCGTCCCGGCACGGCTCGTCCGGTGCCGGACGTCGGGCGACGGCGGCCGCCTGCGCACGCCTGAAGCGGACGGCGCCCGGCCGGGGCCCCGACCTTCGACGCCGGGGCGGAAATCTTTCCGCAGAGCCTTGCCAAACGGATAGTTCCCGACCACCATGAGGCAACTCGTTTGGCTCAAAACAAACTCCCATCCCTTCCCGTCCCCGACAGGTGATCCGAGTGGACAGTCAGACGGCGGTCGCCCCGCACTCCCCGCACGACGCAAGCACGACAGGCAGACTCAAGCCCGATTCCCTCGGCGTCCTGGGCATCCTGTTCTTCGTCCTCTCCGCCCAGGCCCCGCTGACCGGCATCGCCGGGGCCGTCCCCATCGCCGTCGCCATCGGCAACGGGGCGGGCGCGCCCGCCGCGTACCTCGCCGCCGGCGTCATGGTCCTGCTGTTCTCCATCGGCTTCGTCGCCATGGGCCGTCACGTGGTGGACGCCGGCGCCTTCTACACGTACATCGGCAAGGGCCTCGGCCGCTCGGCCGGCTCCGGCAGCGCCGCCGTCGCCCTCTTCGCCTACTGCGCCATCCAGGCCGCCATGTACGGGCTCTACGGCGCGACCGTCGGCGGCCTCGTCGCGTACTACGCCGACGTGCACCTCGCCTGGTGGGTCTGGACGCTGCTGACCATGGCCGTCGTCCAGATCCTCGGCGCCGCCGGGATCGAGATGGGCGCGAGGCTGCTGGCCGTCTTCGTCCTCGCGGAGTTCAGCATCCTCATCGTGTTCGCCCTCGTGACCTTCTTCAAGGGCGGCGGCCCCGAGGGCCTCGGCTTCGGCGCGAGCTTCTCACCCCACGCCGCGCTCGAGGGCGCGCCCGGCGTGGCGCTGATGTTCGCCGTGGCGTCGATGTTCGGCTTCGAGGCCACCGCCATCTACGGCGAGGAGGCGCGCGAGCCCCGCAGGACCGTGCCGCGCGCCACCTATCTGTCGGTCGCGGTGGTCACCGGCTTCTTCGCCTTCACCTCGTGGATGCTGGTCTCGGCGCACGGCGCGTCCGCGGCGACGGCGGAGGCGGGCAAGGCGCTGGAGTCCGGTGACGCGACGTCGTGGGTCTTCGCGCCGATCACCGCGCTGTTCGGCTCCTGGGCCGGGGACGTGCTGCCGATCCTGCTGGCCACCTCGCTGTTCGCGGGCATCCTGGCGTTCCACAACTCCGCCAACCGCTATCTGTTCTCCCTCGGCCGCGAGGGGCTGCTGCCGCACCGGCTGACCAGGCTCAACCGGCGCCACTCCCCCTGGGCGGCCGGCGCCGTGCAGACGGTGATCGCGGCGGCGCTGGTCGTCCCGTTCGCCCTGCTCGGCAAGGACCCGGTGCTGACGCTGTTCTCCTGGTTCAGCGGCGTCGCCGTACTGGCGATGATGCTCCTGTACTTCCTGACCTCCGTCTCCGTGGTCGTGTTCTTCCGCCGCTCGCGAGCCGACACCCGGATCTGGAACACGCTGGTCGCACCCGTGCTGGGCGCGCTCGGCATCGCGGGCGCCATCTGGCTGATCATCGAGAACTTCACCACGCTCATCGGGGGCGACCGGGCCACGGCCCTCTGGCTCCAGCTGACCGTCCCGGCGGTGCTGGTCCTCGGGCTGTTCGCGGCACGGCTGACCCGCGGCAGGCACGCGGCCGGCGCCTGACCCCCGCGTCCTGCGCGAACGGCCGGCGGCGGCCTCACTCCCCGGACGCCGCCGCCGGCGCCCGAGCCAGGGCGCCCGATCACGGGCAGGGGATCACAGGCCGAGGATCACGGGCCGCGGCTCTCCCGGCGGACGCGGCCCTCGCCCGGACCACCGCACCCCACGCAGAAGACCGCACAGGACCGCAGACCCAGAAGAGAAGCAGACCAAGAAGAGAACAGGAGAGCCGAGATGCCGGCCCTCACCCATGACGATCTGCTGCGCCGCGCCAAGGAGCTGCGGCTGCCGGCCCAGCACCACGTCGACGGGGCGGACGAGCCCGGTTCGGGCGCCGCGTTCACCGTCGTCTCCCCCCGCGACGGACAGGTCCTCGGCGAGGTCGCCGACGCGCACGGCGCCGAGGTCGACCTGGCCGTGGCCGCCGCCCGCCGGGCCTTCGACTCCGGGCCCTGGCCGCGGCTCGCGCCCGCCGAGCGGGGCCGCATCCTGCTGCGCGTGGCCGACCTGCTCGAGGAACGGCGGGAGGACCTCGCCCTGACGGTCAGCCTGGAGATGGGCAAGCCGTTCACCGACGCGTACGGGATCGAGCTGCGCGCGGCCATCAACACCTTCCGCTGGTACGGGCAGTTGGCGGACAAGCTGACCGACGAGTCGCCGCACGTCGCCCCGGACGCCCTGGCGCTGGTCACCAGGGAGCCGGCCGGCGTCGTGGGCGCCGTCGTGCCGTGGAACTTCCCCCTGACGCTGGCGAGTTGGAAGATCGCGCCGGCGCTGGCGGCGGGCTGCACGGTCGTGCTGAAGCCGTCGGAGAGCTCACCGCTGTCCGCCCTCACGCTGGGGCGGATCGCCACCGAGGCGGGACTGCCGCCGGGCGTCCTCAACGTCGTCGCCGGGGACGGCCCGACGGCGGGCCGGGCGCTGGGCCTGCACCCCGACGTGGACGTGCTCGCGTTCACCGGCTCCACCGCCGTCGGCCGGCACTTCCTGCGCTACGCCGCCGACTCCAACCTCAAACGCGTGTGGCTGGAACTGGGCGGCAAGTCCCCGAACATCGTCCTTCCCGACGCCCCCGACCTGGAGAAGGCCGCCGCCACCGCCGCCTGGGGCATCTTCTTCAACCAGGGCGAGATGTGCACCGCCCCCTCCCGGCTGCTGGTGCACTCCTCCGTCGCCGAACGCGTCACCGAAGCGATCGTGGCCCGGGCCCGCGAACTGCGGGTCGGCGACCCCCTCGACCCCGCGACCGAGATGGGCGCGCTGGTCGGCGAGGGGCATCTGGAGCGCGTCCTCGACCACATCGGCGCCGGGGTCGGGCAGGGCGCGCGCCTGCGGGCCGGCGGCGCCCGCACCCTGACCGACACCGGCGGCAGCTACCTGCACCCCACGGTCTTCGACCAGGTGGATCCGGGCATGCGCCTGGCCCGCGAGGAGATCTTCGGCCCGGTGCTCTCGGTGCTGGCCTTCGACGACGTGGAGGAGGCGGTGCGGCTGGCGAACGCCACCGAGTACGGCCTCGCCGCCGGCCTGTGGACCTCCGACCTGTCCACCGCCCACCGCGTCGCACGCGCCCTCAAGGCCGGGACGGTGTGGGTCAACTGCTACGAGGAGGGCGACCTGACCGTCCCCTTCGGCGGCATGAAGCAGTCGGGCAACGGACGCGACAAGTCCGCGCACGCCCTGGAGAAGTACACCGAGCTCAAGACCACCTGGATCCAGCTGTGACGACGACGTCCCCGCGCCCCCTCGTCGCGATCCCCGCGCGCTTCAGCGCGACCACGTCCGCGCTGCGCTACGCCGCCGAGGTCAACGCCCGCGCCCTCGTCGAGGCGGTCTGGCGGGCCGGCGGCGAGCCGGTCGGCCTGCATCCCGCCGACCAGGACGAGCGGGAGGTCGCCGCCCGCCTCGCCCGGTTCGACGGCGTCCTGCTCCCCGGCGGCGGCGACCTCGCCCCGCACCGCTACGGCGCCGCCGACGCCCACCCCAGCGTCTACGACGTCGACGAGCTGCAGGACGCCTTCGATCTGCGGGTCGCCCGCACCGTGCTGGACCTCGGTCTGCCGCTGCTGGCGATCTGCCGGGGCATGCAGGTCGTCAACGTCGCGCTCGGCGGCGCCCTGGAGCAGGACATGGGCGGCCCGGAGCGCGAGCACCGGCACGTCGTGCACCCGGTGGCGGTGCGCGGCGGCTCGCTGCTGGAGCGGGCCGCCGGCGTCGGCAAGGTCGAGGCCTCCTGCTACCACCACCAGCGGGTGGACCGCGTCGGCGTGGGCCTCACGGTCACCGCGCGCGCCGCCGACGGCACCGTGGAGGGCCTCGAACTCCCGGACCGCCAGGGGTGGTTCACCGCCGTCCAGTGGCATCCCGAGGACACCGCCCACGAGGATCCGGCGCAGCAGGGCCTCTTCGACGCCCTCGTCCGGGCCGCGCGCGACGGACGCTGACGGCGGCCCCACGCCGTCCCGTCCCCTCACCGCCGTGTCACAGGGCGGCCGCCTCGGTCGCGGCGGGCTCGTCGAACTGGGTCCGGTACAGCTCCGCGTACCGTCCGCCGGCGGCCAGCAGCTGCTCGTGGTCGCCGCGCTCCACGACCCGGCCGGACTCGACCACGAGGATCAGGTCGGCGGCGCGGACGGTGGACAGCCGGTGCGCGATGACGACGGCCGTACGGTCCGCGAGCGCCTCGGCGAGGGCCTCCTGGACGGCCGCCTCGGAGGTGTTGTCGAGGTGGGCGGTGGCCTCGTCGAGGATGACGACGCGCTGGCCGGCCAGCAGCAGCCGGGCGATGGTCATGCGCTGGCGCTCGCCGCCGGAGAGCCGGTAGCCGCGTTCGCCGACGACGGTGTCGAGCCCGTCGGGCAGGGAGCGCACGAGGTCGTCGAGGCGGGAGCGGCGCAGCGCGTCCCACAGCTCGTCCTCGGTGGCCGAGGGGCGGGCGAGCAGGAGGTTGGCCCGGACGGAGTCGTGGAACAGGTGGCCGTCCTGGGTGACCATGCCGAGGGTCGCCCGCAGCGAGCTCGCGCTCAGGTCGCGGACGTCCACGCCGCCGATGCGGACGGCGCCCTCGTCGACGTCGTAGAGGCGCGGCAGGAGCTGGGCGATCGTCGACTTGCCGGCGCCGGAGGAGCCGACGAGGGCGACGGTCTGCCCCGGGTCGGCGCGGAAGGAGACCCCGTGCAGGACCTCGTCGCCGCCGCGGGAGTCCAGGACTGCGACCTCCTCCAGGGAGGCGAGGGAGACCTTGTCGGCGGACGGGTAGCCGAAGCGGACGTCGTCGAACTCGACGGAGACCGGGCCCTCGGGGACCTCGCGGGCGTCCGGCTTCTCCTCGATCAGCGGTTTCAGGTCGAGCACCTCGAAGACCCGCTCGAAGCTGACCAGGGCGCTCATCGCCTCGACGCGGGCTCCGGCGAGCGAGGTGAGCGGGGCGTAGAGGCGGGTCAGCAGCAGGGCGAGGGCGACGACGGCGCCCGGTTCGAGGGAGCCCTTCAGCGCGAGGTGGCCGCCGAGGCCGTAGACCAGGGCGAGGGCCAGCGCGGAGACGAGGGTCAGGGCGGTCATGAACACCGACTGGGCGGTGGCGGTGCGGACGCCGATGTCGCGCACGCGGGCCGCGCGGGCCGCGAACTCGGCCGACTCCTCCTCGGGGCGGCCGAACAGTTTGACCAGGGTGGCCCCGGGGGCGGAGAACCGCTCGGTCATCCGGGTGCCCATCGACGCGTTGAGCGCGGCCGCCTCCCGCTGCATGCCGGCCATCCGCCGGCCCATCCGCCGCGCCGGGATCACGAACACCGGCAGCAGGACCAGCGCGAGCAGCGTGACCTGCCAGGAGAGCGTGAGCATGACGGCGAGGGTGAGCACCAGGGTGACCAGGTTGGAGACCACTCCGGAGAGCGTGTTGCTGAACGCGCGCTGCGCTCCGATGACGTCGTTGTTGAGTCGGGAGACGAGCGCTCCCGTACGGGTACGTGTGAAGAACGCGACCGGCATCCGCTGCACATGATCGAACACAGCTGTGCGCAGATCGAGGATGAGCCCCTCTCCGAGCGTCGCCGACAGCCTCCTGCCCAGGATGCCGAGCGCCGCCTCCAGCACCGCGATGCCCGCGATGAGCAGCGCCAGCCGCACGACCGTGCCCGGGTCGCCGTGCGACACGATCGCGTCGACGACCTTCCCGGCGAGGACGGGGGTGGCGACGGCCAGCAGCGCGGTCAGCACCCCCAGCACGACGAACAGGGCGATGCGGCGGCGGTGCGGTCGGGCGAACACGCCGATGCGGCGCAGTGTCGCGCGGTCGAAGGGGCGGCGTTCCTGTTGGCTGTTCATGACGCTGTACAGCTGCGTCATGGCGATCGCGTCCATGCTCATGGGACCGACCGTAGAACCTCAAGCATCATTGAGGTCAAGCCGTTTCCGACGTCCGCCCGCCAGAACGCCTCCGACGCCGTCCGGGGCGCCGACACGAAGGCCGCCTGCCCGAAGGCTCCCGGCACGGGCGTTGTGCGCACGACGCCCGCGCGCACGACGCCCCCGATCACGAAGGCCCCGATGACCGTGAGCAATGTTCCGTCCACGCTGGTGAAACCGGCGGTTGGCCCCGTGCGGGAACCCTCGGCGGGTGTGACAGCGGTTCCTCTCGCCCCCCGCGGACGGGCCCGGCGACTGCCGGTGCGTCAGCTCCTGTGTCTGCTTCCGCTCCTGCTGGTCACCGCGGTGGCGGTGCGGCACCGGTCCGTGCTCGCCGACGGTGTGGCGCAGTTGCGCGGCGCCGAGTGGCCCTGGCTCCTGGCGGCTGTCGGCGCGACCTGTCTGACCTGGGTGGCGGCGGCCGTCACCCGGCAGGGCGCGGTCGTGCAGCGGCTGCCCGGACGGCGGCTGCTGGCGGCGCAGTTCGCGGCGGGCGCGGCCAACCACCTGCTGCCGACGGGGTTGGGCGCGAGCGCGGTCAACCTGCGGTTCATGTCGGTGTGCGGGGTGCCGCTGGCCCGCTCCTCGGCGGCCCTCGCGCTGTACCTGCTGGCGGAGGGCGTGGCCCGGGTGGGGCTGCTGGCCGCGCTGCTGCTCGCCTTCCCGGACGCGCTGAAGCTCGGTCCTCTGCTGCCCGGCGGGTCGTTCGGCCCGTTGCTCGCCGCCCTCGCGGCCGTGGCGCTGGTCGCGGCGGGCGTGCTCGCCTGCGTGCGGCGGCTGCGGTCGGCGGTGTGCTCGTTCCTGCGGACCGCGCTCGGCGAGGCGCGTTCGGTGCACTCCCGGCCGGCCCGGGCGTTCGCGCTGTGGGGCGGCTCGCTGGCGTTCCCGCTGCTCCAGGCGGCCGGTTTCGCCGCGGTGGGGCAGGCGTTGCGTCTGCCGGTGCCGGCCGCGCACATGGCGGTCGCGTACGTGGCGGCCACGGTGGCCGTCGCGCTGGTGCCGGCGCCGGGCGGGATCGGCTCGGTGGAGGCGGCGCTGGTGGTGGCGCTGGTGGCGGCGGGCGGGCCGGTGGCGGTCGCCACCGCCGTGGTCCTCGGCTACCGCATCATCACCGTGTGGCTGCCGCTGCTGCCGGGCGCGCTGACGCTCGCGGCCCTGGTCCGCATGAAGATCGTCTGAGCCGGTCGCGTGCCTCGCCCGAGCGGCGCGATCCGGCCACCGCGACCGGATGCTCCGGTACGAACCGCCGTGCCGGATACGGCAGGATGAGCGATCGCGCCCCGGCGCCCGACCGGGCGGGGGCGCCATCGCACATCCCGGAACCGAACAGGTGACATCGTGATGAGACTTCACATCCGGCCGTCGGCGGCCGCGTCGGCCGCGGATCGACTTCCCGGAGGTGACCGGTGAACCGCGCGCTGACCCTCGACGACGGCGTCCTCGCCGGAATCGCCCTGGCCACCGGTCTGCTGACGGCCTTTCTGTCGCGCACCGTGCTGCGCTGGCTGGCGAAGCACGCCAAGCGCACCAAGTGGAGCGGCGACGACGTCGTCGTGGACGCGCTGCGCACCGTCGTGCCGTGGGCGGCGATCGCCGGCGGCGCGGCGGCCGCGGCCGCGGTGCTGCCGCTGACGAAGGCGGTCCAGCACACCGTCAACCAGTGCCTGACGGTGCTGCTGATCTTCGTGGTGACGGTGTCGGCGGCGCGGGTCGTCGCCGGACTGGTGCAGACGGTGACGTCGTCGCGCTCCGGCGTCGCCGGGTCGGCCACCATCTTCGTGAACATCACCCGGATCCTGGTCCTCGCGATCGGTTTCCTGGTGATGCTGCAGACGCTGGGCATCTCCATAGCCCCCCTGCTCACCGCGCTCGGCGTCGGCGGTCTGGCGGTGGCGCTCGCCCTGCAGGACACCCTCGCGAACCTGTTCGCGGGCATCCACATCCTCGCCTCCAAGACCGTCCAGCGCGGTGACTACATCAAGCTGAGCAGCGGCGAGGAGGGCTACGTCGAGGACATCAACTGGCGTCAGACGACCGTGCGCGCGCTGTCCAACAACCTGGTCGTCATCCCCAACGGGCAGCTCGCCAAGACGAACATGACCAACTACATGCGTCCCGAGCAGCAGTTGACGGTCCTGGTGCAGGTGGGCGTGGCCTACGACAGCGACCTGGAGCAGGTGGAGCGGGTGACGTCGGAGGTCATCGCGGAGGTCATGACGGGAGTGGACGGCGCCCTGCCCGAGCACGAGCCCGCGATCCGCTTCCACACCTTCGGCGACTCGCGGATCGGCTTCACCGTGATCCTGGGCGTCGGCGAGTTCAGCGACCAGTACCGGATCAAGCACGAGTTCATCAAGCGGCTGCACCGCCGCTACCGCGAGGAGGGCATCCGGATCCCGGCGCCCGCCCGCACGGTGGCGCTGCAGTCGGGCGCCGTCGTCATCCCGCAGCAGCGGACCGGCGACGGGGTCGTGCAGGGCGAGACGCCCGCCCTGCACGACTGACCGCGTTCATGCAGGTCAGAGCGTGGCCGAGTTCTCGTGCCAACGCGCGTCCGACCGCCGGCGCGGCGCGGTGAGGGACGGCGGCGCCGGGGTGACCGTCCAGTCGGGGTGACCGGGCATCCTCGGGGTCGTCGTGCCGTACAGCCAGTCGCGCAGGAAGCCGGAGACGTCCTGCCCGCCGACCCGCGAGGCGACGGCGATGTAGTCCTCCGTCGACGCCGAGGAGTCGCGGTAGCGGGCCAGGAAGGCCCGCTCGACCGCGTGGAAGGCGTCCTCGCCGATGAGCTGGCGCAGCGCGTACAGGACGAGGACGCCGCCCAGGTAGCGCTGGCTGTCGAAGAGGTTGGCGGCGTTGGGCGCGGCGACCGGGCCGGAGGACTTGCGCCACTGGTCGCCGCGCGCGTAGGTGTCCTTCATCCGGGCCTCGAACGAGGTCAGGCCCAGGGAGTCCGCCCAGCCGCGCTCATAGCGGTAGAGCAGCCCGTAGAAGTCGGCGTGGCCCTCGTTGATCCACAGGTCGGCCCAGGTGGCGGGGCTGACGCTGTTGCCGAAGTAGGAGTGGACCAGTTCGTGCATCATGTGCGAGCCGATCTTCGGCTCCGCCTGCAGCAGGAAGTTCGGCTTGTAGAGGGTGAGCGTCTGGGTCTCGAGGCCGGTGAAGTCGAAGGCGTTCGGGGCGTCGGAGTTGCAGGGCAGCAGCCCGTACGTCTCGAAGGGGTAGGCGCCCAGCCGCGCCTCGAGCCACTCGACCAGGCCCGGGGTGAGGGCGAGCGCCGGCTCCAGGGCCTCGGCGCGGGCGACCGGCACGACGTCGCGCAGGCGCAACCCGTGCGGCCCCTGCCGCTCCTTGACGACGTAGTCGCCGACGGTGATCTGCACGAGCTCGGTGGCGATCGGCGACCGGGAGCGGTAGGTGTACGCGGTCCGGTCGCCCGCAAGGTTCTCGGTGCACACCAGTGAGCCGTTCGCGACGGCGCGCAGGGCGGCGGGCACGGTGACGCGGAAGGTGAAGTCCGCCTTGTCCGACGGGTGGTCGTTGCACGGGAACACGGTGTGCGCCGAGTCCGGCTGGGGGCATATCGCGAACCCGTCCGGGGTGGGGACCCAGGCGGTGTGCGCGAGGGGGCGCCTCGGGTCGGCCGTGTACGTCACGCACACCGTGACGCGCTGCCGTGCGCGCAGCGGGCGGGCGGGCGTGATCCGCAGCTTCTCGTCCGCCAGCTCGAAGGCGGCGGTGCGGCCGTCGACGCGGACCGTGCGTATGTCGAGGCCGAGGGAGTCGAGGGAGAGGCGGCTGAGGGCCTGTGTGGTGCGCAGGTCCAGGGTCGCCGTGGCGTCGACGAGGGCCGTCGTCGCGTCGTAGGAGACGTCGAGGCGGTAGGCGGTGACGCGGTAGCCGTCGTTGCCCAGGTTCGGGAAGACGGGGTCGGCGAGCGTCTCGGGGGCGGGGGCGGGTGCGTCGTCGGGCTTCCCGTCCGCGTGAGCCGTGGTTCCCCCGGCCAGGACTGCCGCCGTGCCGATCAGGGCGGCCGCGGGGGCCGTCACTCTGCTGCGATATCTCATGGTCCGCTTTCGCTCGGGCGGCCGGGTGGTCGGTCCGGCCGTCGGATCAGGTCGTGGATCTACCTGCTTGACCGCGAGAACGGCCGATTCGGTTGCACGCCGGGGGCGTCTGGGCCGTCCCGGATGTGAGGAGACCCCTGTCGAGCCCGACCCGAGTACGAGATATCTTGATGTCGAGCAATGTTGCAGACGTGGAGCGGAGCACCCGGTGACTGACTCGACCATCATCTACACGCACACCGACGAGGCCCCGGCCCTGGCGACGTATTCCTTCCTGCCGGTGGTCCAGGCGTACGCCTCGCAGGCGGGCGTCGCGGTCCAGACGCGGGACATCTCGCTGGCCGGACGCATCATCGCCGTGTTCCCGGAGTACCTCACCGAGGACCAGCGGATCCCGGACGCGCTGACCGAGCTCGGCGAGCTGGCGAAGACGCCCGAGGCCAACATCATCAAGCTGCCGAACATCTCGGCGTCGATCCCGCAGCTCAAGGCGGCGATCGCGGAGCTGCAGGGCCAGGGCTACGCGCTGCCGGCCTACCCGGACGACCCGAAGACCGACGAGGAGCGGGACGTCCAGGCCCGCTACGACAAGGTCAAGGGCTCCGCCGTGAACCCGGTCCTGCGCGAGGGCAACTCCGACCGTCGCGCCCCCGCGTCGGTCAAGAACTACGCGAAGACCCACCCCCACCGCATGGGCGCCTGGTCCGCCGAGTCGAAGACCGCCGTCGCCACCATGGGCGTGGACGACTTCCGCTCCACCGAGAAGTCGGTCGTGATCTCCGAGGCCGGCGCCCTGCGGATCGAGCTGGTCGGCGACGACGGCACCACCAAGGTCCTGCGCGATTCGGTCCCGGTCCTCGAGGGCGAGGTCGTCGACGCCTCCGTGCTGCACGTCGCGCCGCTGCGCGAGTTCCTCACCGCCCAGATCGCCGAGGCCAAGGCCCAGGGCGTGCTGTTCTCTGTCCACCTCAAGGCCACGATGATGAAGGTCTCCGACCCGATCATCTTCGGTCACGTGGTCCGCGCGTTCTTCCCGAAGACCTTCGCGCAGTACGGCCAGGCGCTCGCCGCGGCCGGCCTGACCCCGAACGACGGTCTGGGCGGCATCTACAAGGGCCTGGAGTCCCTCCCGGAGGGCGCCGAGATCAAGGCCTCCTTCGACGCCGAGCTCGCCGAGGGCCCGGCCCTGGCGATGGTCGACTCCGACAAGGGCATCACCAACCTGCACGTGCCGTCCGACGTCATCGTCGACGCCTCGATGCCGGCCATGATCCGCACCTCCGGCCACATGTGGGGTCCGGACGGCCAGGAGGCCGACACCCTCGCGGTGCTGCCGGACTCCTCGTACGCCGGCGTCTACCAGGCCGTGATCGAGGACTGCCGCGCCCACGGCGCCTACGACCCGTCGACCATGGGCTCCGTCCCGAACGTCGGCCTCATGGCGCAGAAGGCCGAGGAGTACGGCTCCCACGACAAGACCTTCGAGATCCCGACCACCGGCACGGTCCGCCTCGTCGACCAGGCCGGCAACGCGGTGATCGAGCAGACGGTCTCGGCCGGCGACATCTTCCGCGCCTGCCAGACCAAGGACGCGCCGATCAAGGACTGGGTGAAGCTGGCCGTCACCCGCGCCCGCGCCACCGGCGACCCGGCCGTGTTCTGGCTGGACGAGACCCGCGCGCACGACGCCAACCTCATCGCCAAGGTCAACGGCTACCTGGCGGAGCACGACACCGAGGGCCTGGACATCCGCGTCCTCGCCCCGGTCGACGCCACCAAGCTGTCGGTGGAGCGCATCCGCCGCGGCGAGAACACCATCTCGGTGACCGGCAACGTGCTGCGCGACTACCTGACCGACCTCTTCCCCATCCTGGAGCTGGGCACCAGCGCCAAGATGCTGTCGGTCGTGCCGCTGATGGCGGGCGGCGGCCTGTTCGAGACGGGCGCGGGCGGCTCCGCGCCCAAGCACGTCCAGCAGCTGGTCAAGGAGAACTACCTGCGCTGGGACTCCCTCGGCGAGTTCTTCGCGCTGGTCCCGTCGCTGGAGCAGTACGCGACGGCCACGGACAACCCGAAGGCCAAGGTCCTCGCCGACACCCTCGACCGCGCCACGGCGACCTTCCTCAACGAGGACAAGTCCCCGACCCGTCGCGTCGGCGGCATCGACAACCGCGGCAGCCACTTCTTCCTGTCCCTGTACTGGGCGCAGGAGCTGGCCGCGCAGACCGACGACGCCGACCTGGCGAAGGCCTTCGCGTCGTTCGCCGAGACCCTCGCCTCGAACGAGCAGCGGATCGTGGACGAGCTGAACGCCGTCCAGGGCGAGCCGGCCGACATCGGCGGCTACTACCAGCCCGACCCGGCCAAGGCGGCGGCGGTCATGCGCCCGTCGGCCACCTGGAACGAGGCCCTCGCCTCGCTGAGCTGACGCATGCGGCCCAGCGCCGCGCCCGTACGGCACCACCGCGCCCCGACCGGCTCCGACC
>NZ_JBEPBI010000092.1:0-29403 GCF_040299045.1 Streptomyces sp. NPDC001027 | reverse complement strand
CTCGGGCTTCCTGACAGCGGCCTTCGCAGCCTTCGCGGCCTTCGCGGGCTTCGCAGCCTTCGCGGGCTTCGCAGCCTTCGCGGGCTTCGCAGCCTTCGCGGGCTTCGCAGCCTTTTCTGCCGTGGCGACCTTCTGGGCGGCGACCCGCTTGGCGGGCGCCTTCTTCGCCGGAGCCTTCTTCGCGGGCGCCTTCCTGGCGGGCGCCTTCCTGGCGGGCGCCTTCCTGGCGGGCGCCTTCTCAGCCGAAGCTTTCTCGGCCGGAGCTTTCCCGGCCGGAGCCGAAGCTTTCTCGACGTTCTCGGCGGGAGCTTTCTCGGCTCGCCCCTCGCCCGCGGCTGCCCCGCCCGCCGCTTCCACGGCCTTGTCACCAGGCATCTCGTTTGCCACCTTTGCCGTTTTCCTACCACCACCAGAGTTCTGTTCGCCCACAGCGGAAACGCGTCGTACAACCACCCGCCCAGCCCCCTAGGCCTGTGCTCTCACCGGCGTTTTGGACACCCGGCCAGCCTAAAGCCCGGGACCGACATCCGCCCCGGACCCTGAAGATCAGCCCCCAATTGGACCCCTGCCGCTTACCTCAGGACATGTGTGCGGCATCCTTGTGACAGATCACACTGTTTGGACCTTCCGGCAGAGTGGGGAACACGGTCCCCTGGTACTCGGGGGAGCAAGATCCCCCGAGCAGGTCGACAAGGAGAGAACTCGTGGACGACGTTCTGCGGCGCAACCCGCTCTTCGCGGCACTCGACGACGAGCAGGCCGCGGAACTGCGCGCCTCCATGAGCGAGGTGACCCTGGCCCGCGGCGACTCCCTGTTCCACGAGGGCGATCCGGGCGACCGGCTCTACGTCGTCACCGAGGGCAAGGTCAAGCTCCATCGCACCTCCCCGGACGGCCGGGAGAACATGCTGGCCGTGGTCGGCCCCAGCGAGCTCATCGGAGAGCTGTCGCTCTTCGACCCGGGCCCGCGGACGGCGACGGCCACCGCCCTCACCGAGGTCAAGCTGCTCGGCCTCGGCCACGGCGACCTCCAGCCCTGGCTGAACGCCCGCCCGGAAGTGGCCACCGCGCTGCTGCGCGCCGTCGCCCGGCGACTGCGCAAGACCAACGACGCCATGTCCGACCTGGTGTTCTCGGACGTTCCCGGTCGTGTGGCCCGCGCCCTGCTGGACCTCTCGCGCCGCTTCGGCGTGCAGTCCGAGGAAGGCATCCATGTCGTCCACGACCTCACGCAGGAGGAGCTGGCGCAGCTCGTCGGCGCCTCGCGCGAGACCGTGAACAAGGCCCTGGCGGACTTCGCCCAGCGCGGGTGGCTGCGCCTCGAGGCACGCGCCGTCATCCTGCTGGACGTCGAGCGACTGGCCAAGCGCTCGCGCTAGCCGCCGACCGCCCGAAGGATGACGCCGACCGCCCTAGGAGTGGCGCCAGCCGCCCGAAGGGTGACGCGCCGGTCGCCTTGACGGTCCGTCCCTGGGGGCCACCCGCCCCCAGGCCTCCGCCGACGCCCTGAGCTGAGCTACCGCCTCGTTCTCCCGGTGGGGCACTGCCTGCCCCGCGCGGGGCAGGCAGCCGCGCCCGAAAATGATCCGACGAGGCGCCGCCGCCGGCAGCACAGTGGTCCCATGGCAGAAACGCTTCCCTCTCGAGGTCTCGACGCCCAGGGGTACATCGCGCGCGAAGGCTCCCTCACGCGCGTGCCGACGGCGTTCCGACCGGTCGTCGCAGGCGCCCGGGACGGGATCCTCGACGTCTTCGCGGCCCAGCTGCACAGCGCGTACCTCTACGGGTCGATCCCGCGCGGCGCCGCGCGCGTGGGGCGAAGCGACCTCGACCTGCTCGTCGTGCTGCGCGAGGAGCCGACCGCTCGGGACCGGGCGGCGGCGGATGCGCTCGACGAGGCTCTCGACGGCGAGTTCCCGCAGATCGACGGCTGTGGCACGCTCCTGGTCGATCGGCCGAGCGTGCTGAGCGACCTGGGGACGCACGACCTGGGATGGTTCGTGGCCTGCCTGTGCACTCCCCTGCTCGGCGAGGACCTGGCCGAGTACCTCCCCCGCTACCGCCCCGACTCCCTCCTGGCGCGCGAGACCAACGGCGACCTCGCCCGCCTCCTGCCGCGCTGGCGCGAGCGCGTCGCCGCGGCCGACTCCGAGGACGCCCGGCGGCCCCTCGTCCGGTCCATGTCCCGGCGTCTCGTACGGACCGCCTTCACCCTCGTCATGCCCCGCTGGAACGGCTGGACGAGCGACCTCCACGAGATGGCGCAGGCCTTCGGCGCGTACTACCCGCGGCGCGCGGAGCAGCTCCGGGCGGCGGCCGTCCTCGGGTACGAGCCGCGGGGCGACCGCGGAGTCCTCTCCTCCTACGTCGACGACGTGGGCCCCTGGCTCGCGCGGGAGTACGCGCGCGTGCACGGCGTGAAGGCCCTGAGACCGGCCGAACAGGCCTGACCGGGTCCGCCCCGGCCGGGCTCGACGAAGCCGGGCCGAGCGGGGCTCACCGGGACGTCAGATGAGTCCGTGCTCCGTCAGGTACTCCAGCTGGGCCCGCACCGACAGCTCCGCCGCCGGCCACAGGGAGCGGTCGACGTCGGCGTACACGTGGGCGACGACCTCGGTGGGGCTGCGCCGGCCGTTCTCGACGGCCGTCTCGACCTGGGCGAGGCGGTGGGCGCGGTGGGCGAGGTAGAACTCGACGGCGCCCTGGGCGTCCTCCAGGACCGGACCGTGGCCGGGAAGCACCGTGTGGACGCCGTCGTCGACCGTGAGGGACCGCAGCCGCCGTAGGGAGTCCAGATAGTCGCCCAGACGACCGTCCGGATGCGCCACGACGGTCGTGCCCCGGCCCAGGATCGTGTCGCCGGTCAGGACGGCCCGGTCGGCCGGCAGATGGAAGCACAGGGAGTCGGCGGTGTGGCCGGGCGTCGGGACGACCCGCAGCTCCAGACCGCCCACGGCGATCACGTCCCCGGCGCCCAGACCCTCGTCGCCCAGCCGCAGCGCCGGGTCCAGGGCCCGGACCTTCGTGCCGGTCAGCCCGGCGAAGCGCACGGCGCCCTCGGCGTGGTCGGGGTGGCCGTGCGTCAACAGCGTCAGCGCGACGCGCTTGCCGGCCCGCTCGGCCGTGTCCACGACCGCGCGCAGATGGCCGTCGTCCAGCGGTCCCGGGTCGATCACGACGGCCAGGTCCGAGTCGGGCTCGGAGACGATCCAGGTGTTCGTGCCGTCCAGGGTCATGGCGGACGCGTTCGGGGCGAGGACGTTGACCGCGCGCGCGGTGGCCGGGCCCGAGAGGGCTCCGCCGCGGGGCTGGCCGGGGAGGGCGGCTGCGTCGGTCATGCCCGACCCCCTTCCCCGGCGCCGGGTGCGACGCCGCAGTGGCGGGCCGAGCGGAAAGCCCTGTGGATAGGCGAGTGGGAGGCCGTGTGGAAGGCCGTCATGCGGGCCCCTTTCCGGTGGCCTCGGCGCCGATCCGCTTGGTGAACTCGTCGTGCCCGGGCCAGGAGAGCACGACCTCGCCGTCCACCAGCCGGGCCTGTGCCAGGACGGGCGTGAGGTCGAGGCCTGGGGCCGCGGCGAGCGCCTGTGCCGCCGTGGCGTACGGGGTGAGCCCGCGCAGGGTCGCGATGGTGGGCGGCATCATCAGCAGCTCGCCCTTGTCGTACGAGGCTGCGGCGTCCGCCGGGCGGATCCACACCGTGCGATCGGCCTCCGTGGACGCGTTGCGGGTGCGCTGTCCCTGCGGCAGCGCGGCCACGAAGAACCAGGTGTCGTAGCGGCGGGGCTCGAACTCAGGGGTGATCCAGCGCGTCCAGGCGCCCAGCAGATCCGACCGCAGGACGAGGCCGCGGCGGTCGAGGAACTCGGCGAAGGACAGGTCGCGGGCCGCCACCGCGGCCCGGTCCGTCTCCCAGTCGGCGCCCGTGATGTCTCCGACTACCGAGTCGGGCGTCGGCCCCGCGAGCAGGACGCCGGCCTCCTCGTAGGTCTCCCGCACGGCCGCGCAGACGATCGCCTGTGCGGCCGTCTCGTCGACGCCCAGCCGCTCGGCCCACCACGCGCGCGTGGGGCCCGCCCAGCGCACGTGCCGGTCGTCGTCGCGAGGGTCGACGCCGCCGCCGGGATAGGCGTACGCGCCTCCGGCGAAGGCCATGGAGGCGCGTCGGCGCAGCATGTGCACCACAGGGCCGGTGTCGGTGTCCTTGAGGAGCATGACGGTGGCCGCGCGCTTCGGGACGACCGGAACGAGGTCGCCGTCCGCCAGCGCGCGGATGCGTTCCGGCCAGTCCTGGGGAAACCACTGCCCATTCGCCATGGGCGCGAGGCTATCCCGTGGTGCGCGAATGTTCGAGAGCTCCCCGAGGTCAGCGGGCTCCGGCGGGACGCCTGCCCGCCGCCGGGGACGGCGGGGCAGGCCCTAAGGGGCGAGCTCCACCTGGATCTCGACCTCGACCGGCGCGTCCAGCGGCAGCACCGCGACGCCCACCGCGCTGCGCGCGTGCACACCCTTGTCGCCGAAGACCTCGCCCAGCAGCTCGCTCGCGCCGTTGAGCACGGCGGGCTGACCGGTGAAATCAGAGGCCGAGGCCACGAAGCCGACGACCTTCACCACGCGCGCGACGCGGTCCAGGTCGCCCGCGACCGACTTGACGGCGGCCAGCGCGTTCAGCGCGCAGGTGCGGGCCAGCTCC
Organism: Streptomyces sp. NPDC001027; assembly: GCF_040299045.1. Lineage (NCBI taxonomy): Bacteria > Bacillati > Actinomycetota > Actinomycetes > Kitasatosporales > Streptomycetaceae > Streptomyces > Streptomyces sp. NPDC001027. The sequence continues at coordinate 24,713 of NZ_JBEPBI010000092.1, read as the reverse complement.
TTGGCCTCCTCGGGGGTGACCTCGGCGCCGACCTTGCCGGTGACGGGCAGCTTGCCGTCGACCATGGGCAGCTGGCCGGCGGTGTAGACGTACGGGCCGGACTGCACCGCGGGCTGGTAGGCCGCGAGGGGCGGCACGACCGCCGGCAGCGTCAGGCCGAGCTCGGCGAGCCTCGCCTCGACCGCGCTCACGCCTTCGCCCGCTTCAGGTAGGCGACGAGCTGCTCCGGGTTGTTCGGCCCGGGGACGACCTGGACGAGTTCCCAGCCGTCCTCGCCCCAGGTGTCCAGAATCTGCTTCGTGGCGTGGACGAGCAGCGGCACAGTTGCGTATTCCCACTTGGTCATGGGGGCGACTGTATCCGCTGGCGCGCAGCCCCCTGTTTCACAGGCCATGTGGCCGATTGCCGCCCCCGTTGTCCACAGCCTCCCGATTGCCTCGGGCGCGGACTGGTTACGCTCGAAGACGTGAGCAGGCTCCAGGTCGTCAGCGGCAAGGGCGGGACCGGCAAGACGACGGTCGCCGCGGCCCTCGCGTTGGCCCTCGCCACGGCAGGGAAGCGGACGCTTCTCGTCGAGGTGGAGGGCCGGCAGGGCATCGCACAGCTCTTCGAGACTCAGGCGTTGCCCTATGAGGAACGCAAGATCGCGGTCGCTTCGGGGGGCGGTGAGGTCTACGCCCTCGCCATAGACCCCGAACTGGCCCTTCTGGACTATCTCCAGATGTTCTACAAGCTGGGGGGCGCCGGGCGGGCCCTCAAGAAGCTGGGCGCGATCGACTTCGCCACCACCATCGCGCCCGGCCTGAGGGACGTCCTCCTCACCGGCAAGGCGTGCGAGGCGGTACGGCGCAAGGACAAGAGCGGGCGGTTCGTGTACGACCACGTCGTCATGGACGCCCCGCCCACCGGTCGCGTCACCCGCTTCCTGAACGTCAACGACGAGGTCGCCGGGCTGGCCAGGATCGGCCCGATACACAATCAGGCGCAGGCTGTGATGAGGGTCCTGAAGTCGGAGCAGACCGCCGTGCATCTCGTCACGCTGCTGGAGGAGATGCCCGTCCAGGAGACGGCGGACGGCATCGCCGAGCTGCGGGCGGCGAAACTGCCGGTGGGCCGCGTCATCGTCAACATGGTGCGGCCGGAGATGCTGGACGAGGACGGCCTGGAACTCGCGCGGACCGTGACGCGTTCTTCAGTCGCCCGGTCGTTGTCCGCCGCCGGGCTCGGCGGGGCACGGCGGGGCGGGCACGCCGAGCGGCTGGTGGACCCTCTCCTTCGGCAGGCCGAGGAGTACGCCGAGCGGTACGCGCTGGAGCGCGAGCAGCGCGCGGTGCTCGGCGAGCTGGATCTGCCGCTGCACGAACTGCCCTTGCTCGCCGAGGGCATGGACCTCGCGGGCCTGTACCAGCTCGCCAACGAACTGCGGAAGCAGGGGATCGCATGAGCGCGGACCGGACGCACGACCAGGGGGCCGCCGCTCGCCGTCTCACCCCCGCGCCCGTGCTCGACCTCGACCCGCTGCTCGACGACCCGGCGACGCGCATCGTGGTCTGCTGCGGCTCGGGCGGTGTCGGCAAGACGACCACCGCGGCCGCCCTGGGGCTCAGGGCGGCCGAGCGCGGCCGCAAGGTGGTGGTCCTCACCATCGACCCGGCGCGCCGGCTCGCCCAGTCCATGGGCATCGACTCGCTCGACAACACCCCTCGCCGCGTCAAGGGCGTGGAGGGTGACGGCGAGCTGCACGCGATGATGCTCGACATGAAGCGCACCTTCGACGAGATCGTCGAGGCGCACGCGGACGGCGACCGGGCCGCCGCGATCCTGGGCAACCCCTTCTACCAGTCGCTCTCGGCGGGCTTCGCGGGCACGCAGGAGTACATGGCGATGGAGAAGCTGGGCCAGCTGCGGGCCCGGGACGAGTGGGATCTGATCGTCGTCGACACCCCGCCCTCCCGCTCGGCGCTGGACTTCCTGGACGCGCCGAAGCGGCTCGGCTCGTTCCTCGACGGCAAGCTGATCCGCGTCCTGCTCGCGCCGGCGAAGGTCGGCGGCCGCGCGGGGATGAAGTTCCTGAACGTCGGGATGTCGATGATGACCGGCGCGCTGGGCAAGCTGCTCGGCGGGCAGTTGCTGAAGGACGTGCAGACGTTCGTCGCGGCGATGGACTCGATGTTCGGCGGCTTCCGCACGCGCGCGGACGCCACGTACAAGCTGCTTCAGGCGCCCGGCACGGCGTTCCTGGTGGTGGCGGCTCCCGAGCGGGACGCGCTGCGGGAGGCCGCGTACTTCGTGGAGCGGCTGGCCGCCGAGGACATGCCGCTGGCCGGTCTCGTGCTCAATCGGGTCCACGGCAGCGGTGCCGCCCAGCTGTCCGCCGAGCGGGCGCTCGCCGCTGCGGAAAATCTTGAAGAGCCCGGCATTGTGGATCAGGACGGCGGGAAAGCTGGAGTTCGTAACTCTCCCGACACCCAAGGCAGTTCAGCACCCTCCGCACCTGATCCGGAGCGCGACGCCCCCACCGGAGCGGCCCGGAGCACGGACTCGGACGCACACACGGACCACCCCGGGACCAGCGGCGCGGACGGGACGCCGACCACAGACGCGCACGACGGCGCGGACGCGGACCGGACCGTGGACGATCTCACCGCGGGCCTGCTCAGACTGCATGCGGAACGCATGCACCTGCTCTCCCGCGAGCAACGCACACGGGACCGCTTCACCGCGCTCCACCCGGAGGTGGCGGTGGCCGAAGTGGCCGCGCTCCCCGGTGACGTGCACGACCTGGCGGGGCTGCGCGACATCGGACAGCGACTCGCGTCCGACCGGCCGGAGCTGCCCGAGACCGCCGGTTCCTGAGCCTGAGCCGAGGGTTCCCCTCAGCCCACCGCCGCGAAGGTCTCGTACATCCGATCGTCGTCGAGCGGCAGGATGCCCGCCCCACGCTCGTACTCCGAACGCGCCGTCTCCAGGAGCCGGCGCCAGGAGGTCACCGTCGGCCGCCTGCGCAGCAGTGCCCTGCGCTCGCGCTCCGTCATGCCTCCCCACACGCCGAACTCGACGCGGTTGTCGAGCGCGTCGGCCAGGCATTCGGTGCGTACCGGACATCCGGTGCACACCGCCTTGGCTCTGTTCTGCGCTGCTCCCTGAACGAACAGTTCATCCGGATCGGTAGTGCGGCAGGCGGCCTGCGCACTCCAGTCGGTAACCCAGCCCATACCGGCGCCGTCCTCTCCCGAATCGAGGCTCCCCCACGGCGGCAGCGGCATATTCACCGCCGCCAGTTGAGGACGTTACGGAAGGCGGGCACAGCGCAACACCCCCTTCGGGCCCAATCTTGAATGGCCCGAACGGACTATGCGTAAGCGGCAGATCACCCGGGGGAGTGAGCCTGCGACATGTATGACTTTCCCGGCGAACGGGACAGTTCAGTTGAGTCACAACGGACGCCGGGTGACACACAAGGCGGATTCGGGCACACCCCCACCAAAAAAGTCGGGGAACATCCGGAACGATTCGGGGTCGCCGGACGTATTGATACGTAGCCCTGCTGCTGTGACAGTTGCGAGCAGCTTAGGCCAAGGCATTGACGCGTGTCCGGCGAATGAGAACGTAGGCTGCCCTCATGCCAAAGAAGCGCTCGGGCGGTGGTCTGTCGCCAACGCAGCAGGCCGCAAAGTTCCTCGGTGTCAGTGTGCTCGCGGGAGCCGTGCTGGCGGGCATCGCCCTGCCCGCCGTCGGCGCGCTGGGCCTGGCCGCCAAGGGGTCGGTGGAGTCGTTCGACGAGCTCCCGGCCAATCTCAAGACGCCGCCGCTGAGCCAGCGCACCACGATCCTCGACTCCGAGGGCGGCCAGATCGCCACCGTCTACTCACGTGACCGCACGGTGGTCGACCTGAAGAACGTCTCGCCCTACATGCAGAAGGCGATCGTCGCGATCGAGGACTCGCGCTTCTACGAGCACGGCGCGGTGGACCTCAAGGGCGTCCTGCGCGCGCTCAACAAGAACGTGCAGAACAGCGGGGTGTCCCAGGGCGCCTCCACGCTCACGCAGCAGCTCGTGAAGAACGTCGCCGTCGAGGAGGCGGGCGACGACCCGACGAAGGTCGCGCAGGCCACGCAGCAGACCATCGGGCGCAAGATCAAGGAGCTGAAGTACGCGATCCAGCTCGAGGAAGAGCTCACCAAGAAGAAGATCCTCGAGAACTACCTCAACATCACGTTCTTCGGTCAGCAGGCCTACGGCGTCGAAGCGGCCTCCCAGCGCTACTTCTCCACGCACGCCAAGAGCCTCACACTCCCCCAGGCCGCGCTGCTGGCCGGCATCGTCCAGTCGCCGAGCCGCTACGACCCGGTCAACGACGAGGCCGAGGCCACCAAGCGCCGTAACACCGTGTTGAAGCGCATGGCCGAGGTCGGCGACATCTCCGAGGCCCAGGCGGCCACCGCGCAGAAGGCGCCGCTGGGCCTGAAGGTCAAGAAGCCGAAGAACGGCTGCATCACGGCCGTCAAGGGCGCCAGCTTCTTCTGCAAGTACGTCGAGCGCGTCTTCCTCAGCGACCCGGTCTTCGGCAAGACCAAGGAGGAGCGGGCGAAGGTCTGGAACCAGGGCGGCCTGACGATCCGCACGACGCTCGACCCGCAGTCCCAGAAGTCCGTGCAGGACTCGCTCAAGGACCACGTCTACAAGTCGGACAAGGTCGCCGCGGCCGCGACCCTCGTCGAGCCCGGCACCGGCAAGATCCTCGGCATGGGCCAGTCGAAGCCGTACGGCTACGGCAAGAACGAGACCGAGTACAACTACTCGGTCAACTCCTCCATGGGCGGCTCGAACTTCGGCTTCCCGACGGGCTCCACCTTCAAGCCCTTCGTGGCCGCGGCCGCGCTGGAGGAGGGGCGCCCGGCGAATCAGCAGTACTCGTCTCCGTACGAGATGAAGTATCCGAGCCCGGTTCAGACCTGTGACAGCAAGGCATGGGTCAACACCAACGGCGAGTCGCTGGAGAACGAGAGCGCGTCCGAGAAGGGCCCGTACCAGCTGCAGAAGGCCATGGAGCTGTCGGTCAACACCTACTTCGTGCAGATGATCTCCGACATCGGCCTGTGTCCGGTGGTGAAGATGACCGACGCCCTGCACGTCGTACAGGGCAACGGCGACAAGCTCCCCGAGGTGCCCGCCATCGCCCTCGGCTCCAAGGGCATCTCCCCGCTGACGATGGCCACCGCCTACGCCGCATTCGCCTCCCGCGGCATGTACTGCACCCCGATCGCCATCGAGTCGATCACTCAGAAGGTCGGTGACCAGCAGAAGTCGCTGCAGGTCCCGAAGTCGACGTGCTCGCGCGCGATGAGCGAGAAGACCGCGGACACCGTCAACACGCTGCTGAGCGGCGTGGTCGACTCCGGCACGGGCAAGCAGGCCGGCCTGTCCGGTCGTGACAACGCCGGTAAGACGGGTACGACGGACTCCCGCAAGAACGCCTGGTTCGTCGGCTACACCCCGAACCTCTCGGGCGCCGTCTGGGTCGGCAGCGCCACCCAGAAGGTGGAGATGACCAACATCTGGATCGGCGGCCGCTACCACGGCGAGGTCTACGGCGGCGACACTCCCGGCCCCATCTGGCGCGACGCCATGACCGGCGCACTTGAGGGCAAGGACCCCACGCCGTTCAACAAGGTCTTCATCCCGAAGCCCCCGGAGAAGGACCGCGGCGACAACGACGGCCGTGGAAACGGGAACGGAAACGGCGGCAACGACGGCGACAACGGGGACGACGGCGGTTTCCTCAGCGGACTGCTCACCAACGGTGGGAACACCAACGGCGGCGCGAACCGGGGCAACGGAAACGGCGGCTTCTTCCAGGGCCAGAGCAACGGCAACGACAACAGCGGCGGACGCGGCTGACACCGGCCGGGCCGCTGAACCGGCAGAGGCGCTGAACGGGCCGGGGCGAGCGGGTCCGGCCGACCCGGCTGAGCCGAAGGCGTGAAAACGGTCCCTGACCCTCCCGTGAGGAGGGTCAGGGACCGTTGTGTTTCAGCGAGCCGGCAGGATCGGCTCCGCCGGTCGGCGCGCCTGCGGGATCAGTCCCGTCAGGTCAGCCCGCGAGCAGCTTCTTGACGACGGCGGCGACGCGGCCGCCCTCCGCCAGACCGGCCACCTTCGGGTTCACGATCTTCATCACGGCGCCCATGGCCCGCGGCCCCTCGGCGCCGGCCGCCTTCGCCTCCTCGACGGCCTGCCCGACGATGTCGTTCAGCTCGTCGTCGCTGAGCTGCTTGGGCAGGTACGCGTCGAGCAGCTCGCCCTCCGCCTTCTCCCGCTCGGCGCTCTCCGGGCGACCGCCCTGCGCGAAGGCGTCGGCCGCCTCCCGGCGCTTCTTCGCCTCCTTGGCGATCACCTTGAGGATCTCGTCGTCGGAGAGCTCGCGCTTCTCCTTGCCGGCGACCTCCTCCTTGGTGATCGCGGTGAGCGTCAGCCGGAGCGTCGAGGAGCGGAGCTCGTCGCGCTCCTTGATCGCGGCGTTGAGGTCTTCCTGCAGCTTCGACTTGAGCGTGGTCATGCGTCTGATTGTCGCAGGTGTGGACTGCCCGACGCCCGGTCATTTACCGCGCGGTGCGGGAAGGGCGCCGGGCCGGGTCACCCCGCACGCCTCAAGGGCCAACACGGGCAGGCCCCTTGAGGGACGGCGAGGCGGCTCGACGACAGGGTGACGCAGAGGACCGTCGTCCTCATCCCCTCTTTCATCCACGTCCTCGTCCGGCGAACGAACGAACGGACGGACGGAAGCAGTGGCGCGGTCTGAGACGATGGACGTATGCGCGCGCGATACGGAGTACCTCTGTCCATTGCGGCGGCCGGCGCCGCCGGTCTGGTGTACGCGGCGGGTTTCGAGGCCCGCTCCTTCCGCCTCCGGCGAGTCACCGTCCCCGTCCTGCCCGCCGGAATGCGCCCCCTGCGCGTGTTGCACGTCTCGGACATCCACATGGTCGGCGGCCAGCGCAAGAAGCAGCGCTGGCTGCGCTCGCTGGCCGGACTGCGCCCCGACTTCGTGATCAACACGGGCGACAACCTGTCCGACCCCGAGGGCATCCCGGAGACGCTGGACGCGCTGGGGCCGCTGATGGAGTTCCCGGGCGCGTACGTCTTCGGCTCGAACGACTACTACGGCCCGAAACTGCGCAACCCCGCCCGTTACCTGCTGGAGAAGGTCCAGGGCCGGCACGGCCTGAACGGCAACGCGCCCGCGGTGGACGTCGTCCACAACCCGTGGGAGGACCTTCGCGACGGCTTCGACGCCACAGGCTGGCTCAACCTGACGAACACCCGGGGCGTGCTGAAGGTCGAGGGCGCGTCGATCGAGCTGACGGGACTGGACGACCCGCACATCAAGCGCGACCGCTACGCGCGGGTGGCCGGCGGCCCCTCTGAGTCGTCCGACTTCTCGATGGGCGTGGTGCACGCGCCGTACCTGCGGGCCCTGGACCCGTTCACGGCGGACGGCTACCCCCTGATCCTGGCCGGTCACACCCACGGCGGCCAGATCTGCATCCCCTTCTACGGGGCCCTGGTCACCAACTGCGACCTGGACACGGCCCGCGTGAAGGGCCTGTCGACCCACACGGCGGAGGGCCGCACCTCCTACCTGCACGTCTCGGCGGGCTGCGGCGCCAGCCGCTACACCCCCGTCCGCTTCGCCTGCCCGCCCGAGGTGACGCTGCTGACGTTGGTGGAGCGGGAGTAACGGGTTTCTCATCGGGTTCCTCTCTTTCGCAGGCCCGCGGCGTCCCCCGAACGGTCCACCCGTATCGCCCCGTATGTCCCCTCTGTCTAGCGTGAGGGCATGACCGCGCCGATACCCAGGGACCTCCCGGACCTGCCCGCGATCCCGCGGACCCACGCGCTCCTGCTCTCCTCCGTCCCCGCCTCTGCGGTGGTGACCCCCGCCCGCCGTCCGCTGGCCGCCGTGCTCCGCCTGCTCCTGGCCGGCACGGCGGCGGCGGGCGTGACCCTCGCGTTCCTGCTGGGCAGCCCGCTGCGGGCGCTCAGCCACTTCGCGATCCAGAGCAACATCCTGCTGGCCCTGGTCACGCTGCTGTCCGCCCGCCGGGCATGGACGGCCCGCCGCCCGCTCCCCGCCGCCCTGACAGGCGCGGCCCTCCTTTACGTCATGATCACCGGCCTCGTCTACCACCTGCTCCTGACAGACGGGCCCACCCCGTTCTCGCTGACCGGCACGACGGCCCCCACGGGCTGGCACCTGGTCGCCGTCCACCTCCTCGACACCGTGACCCCGGTGGCCGCCGTCCTCGACTGGCTACTGCTGACCGCCCCGGGCCGACTGCGCCTGCGCCGGGCCGCGACATGGATGCTGTATCCCACGCTCTACCTGGCCTTCTGCCTGGCCCGGGCCCAGCTGATCGCCCCCGGCACGCCGGGCCGCTACCTCTACCCCTTCCTCGACGCCGAGGCCCACGGCTACAAGCACGCCCTGGCCAACGCTCTGCTCCTCGGGCTCTCCTTCTACGCCCTCGCGGTCCTCCTCGTGGCCCTCGACCACGCCCGCCCGAACCCCGTCACCCACCGCGCCAAAACCGGATTTCGTCTCCGGCCACCGGTGGGCTAAAGTAAACGACGTCGCCGCGACAAGCAGGACAAGCAGCGACATCGGGGTGTAGCGCAGCTTGGCAGCGCGCTTCGTTCGGGACGAAGAGGTCGTGGGTTCAAATCCCGCCACCCCGACAGTGAAGTACCAGGTCAGGGGCCTGATCCGCAGAGCGGATCAGGCCCCTGAGTGGTTCCGGGGGCCATTTTGGGAGCCATTTGGGAGCCGAGTTTGGAGGGCGCGGATCAACAGCGAGCCGCAGAGCGTCCCCAAGATTGGGCCGAGCGCCAGGGTGCGCTGGAGAGAGAAGCCCCATCGACATTCGCGCCCTCCTGCAAGCAAGGGGACGAGTCAGGGGACCGTTCACATGACGACCCCTGAAGCGTGCGCGTAATATCTTTCAGACGCCGACTACCACACAGCAGTCCATTGCCATGACACCGGCACCGCAGTCCGCGTGCGCGGCGTGCTGACGAGCCCGCCCGGAGGCACCGCCACAATGATGGTCGTCGACTTCGGTCCTGATCCGTCCCTCGGCCAGTGAGCACTCAATGCGACGCTCAACGCAGGACAGGCCGGCGACTCCATCAGCCCCGGAGCGGTTCACTGCCACGTGCCGGATGTGACCTGCGCACCCTGCCTGAATGCGGGGTTGCCAGGCTGCCCTCAAGGAAGCATAGATTGGCTCCAGTTGATCGTCAGGGGGAGCGGTGGCAGGGCGGGACCTTCGAACGCTGTTCAGCTCGAACGACCGGAGCATCGCCGCCAGTGAGGCGTTCACGAACCGGCAGGCACAGTGGCAAGCGGTGACCGCCGGCCTCGCTGAGCACATACGGCACGTGACCCGTGCGGACTTCGACGTGGAGGATCTGGAGGCTCCCCGCCGCAACATCCTGGTGTTCCACGGTGTGGGCGGTATCGGCAAGTCCACGCTCTCCCGCAAGATCGAGGCGTCGCTCGCCGGCAGCGAGCACCGTCCCGTGCAGTGGGAATCGCCGTCCCACCCCGAGGAGCGGACGCTGCCGGTCCGCATCGACCTCGCGCGCGCTGCGGGCATGGACTTCGAGCGCGTCATCCTCACCATCCGACTTGCCGTCGCCGCGCTCGGCCGGCCGATGCCCGCCTTCGACCTCGCCCTGCGCCGCTACTGGGAGCACAACCACCCGGGCGAACCGATCGAGGACTACCTGCGCCGGGGCGGGCTGCTGAGCCGCTTCAGCGCCGCTGCCGCCCTGCCGCAGCAGATGCAGTCGGCCCTCAGCGACGTGGCCCAGGCGCTGCTCCTGCCCGGCACCGTCGGGGGCGCGCTCGGCCATGGGGCCGGCGCGCTCATCAAGGCGTTACGCGAGCGGTGCCAGTCCGTACGCGCCCTCGCCGGCTGCTCCCGTCTGGCCGACCTCTTGGAAGCCGAGCCCGACCTGGACGCCCTCAGCTTCTACCCGCACCTGCTCGCCTGGGACCTGGCCCAACTCCCAGCCGGCAAGAGCGCACTGCCCGTGATCCTGCTGGACACCTTCGAGGACACCGGCGACCGCACCCACCGCGACTTCGAACGACTGCTCCAGCGCATCGTGTGGCTGATGCCCAACGCGTTCTTCGTCGTCACCGGACGCAACCGCCTTCAGTGGGCGGAGACGAGCCTGGAAGGGCAACTCGACTGGACCGGGCCGAACACTTGGCCCAGCCTCGTCTCCGACGCGGCACACAGCGGGTCGGGCGTATCCGGCCGCCAGATCCTGATCGGCGACTTCTCCCCCGAAGACTGCGAGAACTATCTGGCCCGCAGGCTCAGCCGCGACGGGCAGCCGCTGATCGACGAACCGGTCCGCCGGATCATCGCCGAGCGCTCCCACGGGCTACCCCTGTACCTGGACCTGTCGGTCATGCGTTACCTGGAACTTCGACGCGGCGGCACGCAGCCACAGGTCACCGACTTCGACCACGACTTCCCCGCCCTGATCGCCCGTACTCTCAGCGACCTGACCGCCGAGGAACGCCACGTGCTCCGCTCGGTCAGCCTGCTCGACGCGTTCTCTGTTCCTCTGGCCACCCAGGTCGCCGGTATGGATCACGACGCGCCCGCCCTACGGCTGACCGAGCGCCCCTTCATCCGGGAGTCCTCCTCCGGTGTGTGGCCCTTCCATGTCCACGACCTGATCCGCGCCGCTATTCGCAACGCGGACGACGGCAGTGACGACCGCTGGTCGGAGCAGGACTGGCAGCGCGCGGCCCAGCGCGCCTTCCATGCCCTGGAATCCCAGTGGCGCCAGGACCTGCGACGCGACCGCGCCGTGCTGGTCGGCTGTCTCCAGCAAGGGCTGCTCCTTGCACGGGACTTCCGTCTCGATCTCGGCTGGCTCGCCGATGCCGCATTCCAGTACGTAGGGGACTCCGTCTGGGAACCGCTGGCACTTCCCGCAGCCGATGCCAGGTCGTCGGACGGCCCGCAGACCGCGGCGGACGCCCTGGTGGAAACGCTCAGCGCCATCGCCCGGCGCCAGCACGAACACCGTGAACGCACAGCCGGTCGGCTCTCCGCCGTCCTTGCATCGGAGCTGCTCCCGGATGACCTGGTAGAGCTGGCCACGTACTACCTGGCGAAGGCCCAGCGGGACCTCGGCCTGACCGATGATTCGCGGCGTGGCATGCAGCGCGTCGCTTCCGCCGACGGTCGGCTCGCTTCCGCCGCTCGACGCGGCCTGGCACATCTGAGCCGACTGTCCGGAGATTTCCCGACGGCGGTGGAGGCCGCGGGGAGGCTGGGCTGGGAGGGGCGGCATCATCGGGTGCTGGGAGACGTGTGGTGGGTGCAGGGGGACATGGAGCGGGCGACCTCCGCCTACCTGGCGGCCAGGAGCGAGGCCGAAGAACACGGTGCGGTCGGTGAGACCGCCATGGTCCAGGCGCATCTCGCCTTCGCCGTCTCCTTCACCGACCCGCTCCGCGCCGACGATGAACTCGACCTGGCGGACCGGCTGCTGTCGCGCCTCAGCCTGCGCTCCAGCGAGATGACCGCTCGCATCGCCGCACTCGTACGCGACGCCGGTTTCTCGGCAGACGTGCCCGACCGGGCGGCCGTGCTGCTCGCCGAGATCGGTGTCTCCGGTATTTCCTACGCCGCGGCGAAACTGCAACTGGCCCTGTGCTTCCACCACGCCGTTCTCGACGCCCAGGACGTCCTCGTCGACGCGATCACCCGCCTGCGCGAACTCACGCAGAGCGGCGACTACGCCTACTATGTCGAGATCGCGCACTTCATGGCCGGCCTTCCGTTCCCCGAGCACACCGCGCGAGCTCGGTGGATCGACGGAGAACGACAGACGCGCGAACGATGGCGGCACCTGGTTGAGACCCGTCGCAGTCGCCTCGGCACGACTCGTTAGGCCGCAACAGGCAACGTCGGCACGAAGCCGGTGACCCCACGGTGTCCGGGCGCCGTCTTGGAGTCGACCCGCTCCCCATGCCCCCTCGAAACCACCGCACCCCAACGCCACTACGATCGCCGGTCATGGACTGGCTGGAGCGTGCCGCGAAGCTGAGGCAGTGGAGCAGAAGCGGGACCCGCGCTCCGCACAAGCCGCTGCTGTTCCTGTACGCGCTCGGGCGTTTCCAGCGGGACGCCGACGGTGAACTGCGGTACAGCGCGGTGGAGGACGACCTCAGACGGCTGCTGACCGAGTACGGTCCGCCCAACAGAACGACGCCCGCCTACCCGTTCCACCATCTGGTGAGCGATGGCGTGTGGGAGGTGCGCACCGATCGCGGACCGGGCAGCCCCGGCAGTGGCGTGCGGGAGCTGCGGGAGATCGGAGCCGCAGGGCGGCTGACGCCGGAACTACGGGCGGCGCTGCGGCGCGAGCCGTCGTTGCTCGGCCGGATGGCACAGGTCCTGCTCGACCTGAACTTCCCGCCCTCGCTCCACGGCGACCTGTGCGAAGCCGTCGGCCTGGAGCTGGAGCCGACGGAGAGCGAACAGTTCTCGGCCGTGCGCGGGCGGCGGGATCCCCGGATGCGGGAGCAGGTCCTGACGGCATACGAGTACCAGTGCGCCTTCTGCGGCTACGACGGCAGGATCGGCGCGGTGCCGGTCGGGCTGGAGGCCGCGCATGTGCGCTGGTGGGCGTTCGACGGCCCTGACGACGTCGACAACGGCCTGTGCCTGTGCTCGCTGCACCACAAGCTCTTCGACAAGGGCGTCCTCGGCATCGGTGACAGTCACCGCATCCTGGTCTCGCAGCGCTTCGTCGGCCACAGCCCCGCCGCCCGCGAGCACGTCATAGCGCTCGCCGGCCGCCCGCTCATCGGACCTCAACCGGGTGCCAGTCCCGTCGCGGCGGTCCACCGCTCCTGGCACACCAGCCAGGTCTTCCACGGCAGCCCACGCCCCGCCCCGGCCGCCTGATCGCCGAGCGCCTATCACGTGACCCACTGGTAAGGAGTGTGATACCGGGAGTATGGTCTCTTGTATGGCGACGAAGAAGGTAACCGTGACGATTCCCGAGGATCTCCTGGACGAGATCCGCGCGGACGCGGCAGAGCGGGGCCTGTCGGCGTATGTCGCCGAGGCGCTGCGCTTCAAGCGTGACCGGGACCGGCTCCTGGAACTGGTCGACTGGCTCCAGGAAGAGCACGGCCCCGTCACCGAGGACGAGCATGCGGCAGCGCTCGACGAGCTGGACGAACTCGACGCCGAACACGAGCGGCGTCGAACCGCCGGGAAGCACAACGCCGGAGAGGCTGCGTGAAGAAGCGAGCCGGTGAGCACGGGCAGCGGCCCCTCCGCGTCTTCGTACTGGACTGTGAAGCCCTGTCCCTTGCGGTGCGCGGCGACCGGAAGATGATCGCCTGGCTCGACCTCGCGGCACGCGGGGAGGCCGAGGTGGTGACGTCCCCGATGACACTGGTCGAGGCGTACGACGGCAGAACGACCGAGCAGCGCTGGGACTGGGTACTGTCCCGGCTCCAGGTCGTCGACATCGGGAAGGACGAGGCCCGCCAGGCGCGTCGACTTCTGGCCGACGCCAAGTTGCACGGCCACAAGTACGCGATCGATGCTGTGCTCGCCGTCATCGCGCGACAGCAGAGGGGACAGGTCACCGTCTTCACCTCGGACGTCGACGACCTGGAGAAGCTGGTCCCGGACACGATCGTCGTCAAGAAGGTGTGACCCGACCCGCGCCTCTCCAGCGCCCGCGAAGCCATCGCGTACTTTGTCCGAACCACATCGGCAGTCTCCGACACCAGGCAGCCGACGGCGAATAGAGTGGCCGACTCGGCTTCCTGGCACTGGTGGCCGGTGGATTGCCTGCAGGGCTGACTCTCCAGCACCATCCAGGCAGCAGCACCCTTGGGAGCCATCTGGGAGCCGCCCTGCTCCCGATACCCCCTCCACACCACCCGAGACCAACCGGGACCACCTCCCTGACCTGCGCAAACACGATGATCGGTGCCGAAGATGCCGTCCGTGGCGACGGCCCCGGTCTGGATGACGGGCCGGATCTGCTTCCGGTCGACCTCCTCCGTCACGGCCGACCCGGAGTGCCGACGTCCTTGAGCGCCTGGCGGAAGGCGAGGCGGGCGTTGGCGGCGTCGAGCGGCTTGCCTACGGCCGAGGAGAAGACGAGCCTGTGCTCCCACTTCTCGTCAGCGGCGAGCCGATCCCAGCCCTGATACACGTTGACCGGGACCTGGAACCCAGAGGCCAGGGAGATGACGATCCGCTCGCAGGCAACGAGCGGGTCGGCCAGGAGCACGGTGCAGCCGACTCGACGCTTCAGCCCAGCCATCCGGCAAGGGCGTGGGCGAGCGCCTCGCCACCCTGTTGCACCACGGTCCCTGCCACCAGGGCAGGCAGCGCCTGCACGGCCCCGCGCAGTGCCCCCGCCGCCTGCGCGTCCGGCGCGGCCAGAGAAGTGTCGATGGAATCCGCCATGGCGCGGAGCACCTGCGCGTTCGGCAAGACCGCTCCGCTCCGATCAACCTCGGTGCGGAACGCGGCAAGGAGATCGCGCAGCGTCTCCACGTCGACGGCCGTGCCCTGGACGGATGCGGACTGATGGACGTTCGAGATGTTCTGCCCCACCACATTCTGAAGCGGGGCGACGTTGTTGCCGCCGATGCTGATACCCGAGCCATACCCCTGTTCCGGGTCGGTGCGACGCCGTCCCACGGCCATCAACTTCCTCCTTGAGCCTTGTTGTCCTGGCCAACGTTGCTGATGCCGCTGCCGGCGACGTTCTGTATGGGTGCGTTGTTGTCGCCGTAGACCTGGATGCTGGTGATGACCGCCGCAACCTGGCGCTCGTACGGAGCAGTGTCGACGCCCAGCTCTTCGAGTTACTCGGAGACCGCACGGAAGACACATGTCTGCATGAGGACGACGTGCCGCTTCGCGTCGTCGGCCTGGTGCATGTCGGTGACTTCTTCGATGGAGTACCTGTCGCGGAGGCTGACTGGATCCTTTTCCTCGGCCAGGCCGTCCTCCGACTGCACTCCGAGCGCGACCCGGGTCACCAGCCGCCACAGCGCGCGGACCGTGGACGGCATCCAGCAGCGCCCGCACCGCCACCCAGCCGTACAGTCCCGTCCCCCGCTTGGCCACGGGTGCGTCGGTCACCCTCAGTTCGTTGTAGAGCGGCGTCATCACGTGAGGTCGCAGGGTCAGCCGCAGTTCGCCTGCCTCCAGCGCGGCATGCGCGAACAGAGTGACCACGACCTGGCCATCCCAACTGACGCACTGTGCACGCAGATACAGCCGGTCCGGCACACTGGACGGTGACCGGCGTCCCCTGCCGCGCAGGTCCGGCAGCTCCAGCTTCGCGGCGCGCGTGCTTCGCAGCCACAGCTCGGACGGCAGCCCCAGGACCTCCGTGACGGAAAGCCCGGGCAGCGGATCAGTGATCTCCCGCGCGCCACGGCCCAGATCCCCGAGTGCGTCGCCCATCCTCCGCAGCAGCTCCTTCTCGCCGAAGGGCTTGACCGATACCTCCGGGTCCTTCGCCTTGAGCGGGATGCCGATGTCGGCCACACCCCATACGTAGCGTCCGGCTCCGACGAATGTCTCGGGGTGGTCGTAGGGCAGTTCGGACCGCGTCTGTTCGTGGCTGATGACGGCCATCCGGCGCGTGGCCTTCACCGACTACCCGGTGACCGGGTCAGTCGAAGAGGGACAGGACTCCGAGCACCCAGACGGCGAGGAACGCGAGCGCGCCCGCCAGGCAACCGACGCCTGTCAGCACCCCGCCGACCGTCCAGGGCCCGGGGGGCGTCTCGGCCCCCTCCTCCAGACCGCCCCAGTAGGAGGGGGGGTCGTCCCAGGAGACGGGGTGCCCCAGCTGCTCGGCACACGCGGTCCGCACCGCGGCCAACTGCCCCTGCGCGAAGGAGGTGGCGGCCATCGCCTCCGGGCCGCACCAGGCGAGGGCCCTCATGCGCCCCCCGGGAGACCCGTACCGCAGCTCGAAGGCCGCGGTCTCACCGGCGTCGCGGTCCTCGTCGAGGTACATCCAGCGGCCGGCCTGCGCGGCGTCGCCGTAGAGCCGGTACACCTCGGCCAGACGGCGGCGGAGCGTCAGGTCGTACGGGAAGGACGAGACGAGACCGCGCAGGCGCTGGCGCGCGACGGGAACCCGGCCGGCGGCCAGGTCTGCGTCGACTCGGGCAAGGGTCTCTCTGAGGGACATGAACAGATGATCGAATGCCCGCGTGACCGGTGTCGAACCGGTTTTTCCGCCCACAGGGACACCGGCAACAGGGCAGGCCCCCCGCGGGTGCTGGGGGGCCTGTGTGGGTGTGCTTGGGTGTGGGTGGGGCGAGGGGGTTAGCGGACGTCGATGTAGTCGCCGGTGGCGGCCACGGCCGGGGCGGTCGACGTGCCGGCGAACCTGTAGCGGAAGTAGCCGTCCTGGGTCGCCTTGACCGTGGTCTTCAGGGAGCCCGTCGCGGACGACGTCACCGTCTTGACGTTGGTGTACGTGCTGGAGTTCTTCTTGCGGAACTGCAGCACCACCTTCTGCCGGGCGTAGCCCGCGTACTTGTTGGCGTCCCAGTCGGCCCGCGACAGCACACCGGTGACCGTGATGGTCTTGCCCTTCTTGACGGGCTCGGGCGTGGCGTTCGTCGTGAGCCGCGTGTCGCGCTGCACCCGGAACGTGGTGGCCGCGTCCCGGTGGATGTAGTCGTAGTCGTTGGCGGAGACCAGCGTGCCGAGCTTCCAGGTGCCCGCCGCGCTGTTGCCGACGAAGCCGGTGGCCGCCGTCGGGTTGAACGTCAGCGTGCCCGTGCACGTCGACGTGGTGGCGCTCTTCTTGACGCACGTGATGTCGTCGTCCCAGACCTGCGCGAAGTTCGGCGTCGGACCGAAGGCGCTGATGTACGTGGTCTTGGCGATGCCGGAGTCGTCCGTCGCCGTCACGGAGACCTTGGCGGACACCACCCTGGTGGCGCCGACCACGACCGGCTTGCCGCCGTTGACGACGACCTTGTCGATCCTGATGTCGCCCGCGCCGCCGTCCGTCGCCTGGGCGGCGGTGGCGCCGGTCGCGGTGGCGACCAGCGCGATGCCGGTGCCGAGCAGAGCAAGGCGCATGGTTGCGCGCATGAGTGTTTCCCCCTGAGTCGGTGAATCAGGGGGGAGCCTACGGCTTTGGCCAACGGTTCAGCACATTGTTTTCGCCCTGGGGACAAGGGAGTTGACCGGTCGGGCGTCCGCGGCGCGCGGTCCGCGGCTCAAGCCGCCTCGGCGCGGACCCGGCCCGAAGCCACGGCGTGCAGCAGCGCCTGGTGGTCGGACTCGTTCTGGTCGGCGTAGAGCTCGGCGAACGCGGCCAGAGCGCGGTCGAAGACGTCGCCGGAGCCCAGGTAGGCGGCGATCGCGATGCGGTCGCCGGAGCGGGCGTGGGCGCGGGCCAGGGTGGCGCCGCAGAGCCGGCCGAAGAGGGACATCCGCTTCGGCGACATGTTCTCCGGCACGGCGATGCCCTTCCAGTCCCGCAGCTGGCGGACGTAGAAGTCGCGGCGGCGGCCGTCGAGGCCGGTGGTGCGTTCCCAGCCCAGGAAGATGTCGCTGGTCGCCTGCATCAACCGCTGGCCCGCGACCACCCGCTCGCCCTGGGTGGCGTGGTCGCCGGCGCCCGCGTAGGGGGCGAGGACCGACTCGTCGGCCTCCTTCGCCTGCAGGAAGAGGGGATCGTCGTCGTCCTTGCCGAGCAGCAGCACGATCCAGCAGCGGGTGCCCACACTGCCCACGCCGACCACCTTGCGGGCGATGTCGGCGACGCGGTAGCCCTGCAGGAGGAACCGGCGGTCGGACTGCAGGGACCCCGTGTACCCGCTGACGATCTTGCCGATCTCCCGCTCCATCACGTCGCTCTCGGCGCTCGGCAGCAGGTCGGACAGCCGCACCAGGAGCGGCGGGTCGTTGGCGATCAGCCGCCGGCCGTCGACCGTGTGCGTGAGTTTCCCGACGACCTGCAGGTTGTCGTGCTGCCGGGCCCGTTCCCTGGCCTGCCGCCAGCGTTCGCGGTTCTTGGCGCCGAGCTCCGGAGCGTACGTCTCCTGCAGTTCGTCCGCCTCGAAGCGGCTGTACCAGACCTCGAGGTTGCCCATCTCCGCGAAGCCGCGCATCCGTTCGCGGTAGGCCCGCACGGCCGACCGGACCACCGACGCCCGCTCCTTGGCGCTGAAGCCGTTCGCCCGGCCCGCGATGACGAGACTGGCCGCCAGCCGTTTGACGTCCCACTCCCAGGGGCCGGGAAGCGTCTCGTCGAAGTCGTTGATGTCGAACATCAGACGGCGTTCCGGGGAGGCCAGCAGCCGAAAGTTGAGCATGTGCGCGTCACCGCAGAGCTGGACCCGGATGCCGGTGCGCGGAGTCTCCGCCAGGTCCGCCGCCATGATGGCGGCGGCGCCCCGGTAGAAACGGAACGGCGACTCGCTCATCCGCCCGTAGCGGATCGGCACGAGTTCGGGGACCCGCTGCGCGGACTGCGCCTCGATGACGTCCACCGGGTCGGTGCGCTTCGGCGGCGGCGTGAACTCGGCGTGTGCGGACCTCGGCACGTCGGCCCTGGCGGCCCTGCCGAGCTCGGCCCGCTCCCTCGGGGAGCGGTGACGCCGGTCGTGGTGACCGTTACGGGTCCTGCTGCTCTCGCTCATCTCAGACGCTCCACACGGGGCTCGTGGGCCGTTGACGGAAGAGAAGGGGAGGGGAGGAAACGGAGGAAACGGAGGAAACGGAGGGGTGTCCCGGTCGCTCCGGTCGCCCTCTCGGGGGCGGCAGCGGGTGGGAGACCGTGGCCGTGGGCCGGACGGGCTGCCGGCGCGCCCGTCCTCCAACGTATCGCCGCACCGGACCTCCGGCGACTCGGCGGCTCGGCGGCTCGGCGGCTCGGCGGCTCGGCGGCTCGGCGGCTCGGCGGCTCGGCGGCTCGGCGGCACAGTCGCTCGGGGGCACAGTGGCACCGCGGTCGGGGACGCGATGGGCTCGCGCTCGGTGATCCGCGTCCTGCGCTCGGCGCTCCGCGATCAGGGGGCGCAGGGTGTCGACCCGACCACGCCAGGACAGTGATCCCGATCACAACGGCGAGGCAGCTGAGAAGGAGGCTCCCGCCGGACCAGCCGCCTTGTTAGCCTTGGCCATAGCCCGGTCGCTGGTGCATCCCCCGTCGCCAGCGGCCGGGCCTTTTACTTGCCCGCCACCGCCATCCAGTGCGCGATCCGGCGCAGCGTGGCCTCGTCGACGCGGTCGACCAGGGCGCGGACGGCCGTCACGTCCTGCGCCGTGAGGTCGTAGAGGCCGGCCTTGCTCAGACCCGCCATGATCACTTGGTGCCGGCGGTCCGCCATGCGTTCCACGTGCCGGGCGTGCCCCGCGCCCGCGACCGCCCCCGGTTCCGCCTCCGTGGAAGTGACAGGAACCGTCGAGGCTTCCGGCGTCGCCGACGCGGGCGGGGTCGCCGACGCGGGCGGGGTCGCGGCGGTCGGGGCGAAACGGGCCCAGTGCCCGTTCTCCCCGGGGCCCCACAGGTCGACGGCCGCCTCCTCGCCCCGGGCGCGTACGACCTGGCTCATCTCGCCGATCGCGTACAGCACCGGTGTGCGGTCCGGGGATTCGGCGGCCGGGCGCCAGGACGCCGAGGGAGCGTGGTGGAACATGGCCACCCAGCGGGGCGGCCCCGGCGGCTGCGGACTGCGAGGAGGACGCGTCGAACGGGTCTCCATGGCGCTCACCCTTCCGTGACGGCGCCGCACGGCACGGCGCTGACGGGCACGAACGTGCACAGCAGGGGGACCATAACTGACGGACCGTCAGCTCACCAGACGCACAGCCCCTCAGCCGCTCACTCGACGCAGGGCCCCTCAGACGCTCACTGGACGCAGGGGCGGGGCGTCGCGTCCTCCGTGCCGCCCTCGCGGGCGAGCGTCGCCTCCCGGCGGTCGTTGCAGCGCGGGAACGGGGCGTCGCCGGTGGCCGGGTGCCTCTGGTGCGCCTGGAGGGCCGCGCTGACCAGCGTCATGAGCAGGTCGATGTCCGTCTCGCACTCCAGGCGGACGGTCACCCAGTGCGAGCCCGGCTGCAGGCGGATCGCGGTGGAGTGTCTGAGGTCGCTCTCGAACCGGCGGATCGCACGGGCGGTGAGATGCAGGTCGACGCTGCGGGCGGAGTGGAAGTGCACGATCTCCGCCCCGGCCGAGCGCAGTGCCCGGCCGGTGCCGCAGCTGGGCCGGTCCTCCGCGAGGTCCCGCCAGTTCACCAGTCGTGCCATGGCACGCAAGGCCGCCGTCATGGCCCCATCATGCGGCGCTCACCGCCCGGCCACCAGGGGTTGCGGAAGGGTTCGCCGACCCGGGCGGTCAAGGAGTCTTCCGGACGTTCCCCCGGGCGCCCCGGCGGCCACGCTCAGTTGTTCCAGGACTCGTCATAAGGGTCGCGCGGGGTCGGGACCGGACGCGCGTCCGTCACCTCGAGGAAGGGGATCGGGCCGCCGTTGACCGGGTCGCGGACGACGCGGGGCGTGTAGACGCCGGTGACGGCCAGCCAGGTGTCCGGCTGGAGGACCGGCGGGATGCGGCCCGCCAGGCCGACCTTGACCGGCTGCGCGTCGGCCGCACAGCAGTTGAGGGCCATGCGGACCAGGTAGGGGGTGCCCGCGTGGTCCAGGGCCACGAAGCCGGTCAGCCGGACCGTGCGGCCGGCGAGGGTGCGGCCGTGGTCGTAGACGGCGCGGCCCGCGTAGTCGACGACGCTCAACGGCAGCGGGTCGGCCGCGGACAGCGACGGATAGGCCAGGGGCTCCTGCAGAGCCGTCCCGGTGCGGGTCGCGCTGTACGAGCCCAGGGCCGGCGGGGCGACGAGGATCAGCGCGAGGAGCGGGAGGATCAGCAGCCAGGAGACACGCGGCTCCGGGTGCGCATGGCCGCCCCCGCGACCGCTGCCGTCCCCGTGGCCGCCGCGGGCCCTGTGACCGCTGCCGCCCCCATCACCGCCGCCGTCCCCGTGGCCGCCGCGGGTCCGGCGGCGCTCGTACCAGGCCGTCGCCAGCGCCGTGACGATCAGGACCGCGCCGGCCGCCAGCAGCAGCGGGCGCAGGCCCGCCTTGACGTACCGCAGATACAGGTCGGTGGCGCCGGCGTGCAGCAGGGCCGCGCCGAGGAGGAACAGCACGGCCGACTGGGCCTGTCGGTTCACAGCAGCACCCATCCCGTCAGGACCGCCGACGCGATGGCCAGCGCGAAGGTCGCCGGGGCGAAGCGCAGCGCGAAGCCCCGGCCGAACGTGCCCGCCTGCATCGCGAACAGCTTGAGGTCGATCATCGGCCCGACCACCAGGAACGCGAGTCTGGCGGTGAGGGAGAACTGGGTGAGGGACGCGGCGACGAACGCGTCCGCCTCCGAGCAGATGGAGAGGACCACCGCCAGCACGGCGAGCGTCAGGACGGCGAGCGCCGGGTTGTCGGCCGCGGTGCGCAGCCAGCTCTGCGGGGCGACGGCCTTCAGGGTCGCCGCCGCCATCGCGCCCACCACCAGGAAGCCGCCCGCGTGCATCACGTCGTGCCGGACCGAGTCCCAGAAGGCGGCCCCCCTGGTCTCCCCCTCGTGCGGCGCGTGGGCCGGCAGCCGCAGCCAGTCGGTGCGCCCGAGACGCTGCCACAGCCAGCCCATCGCGCACGCCGCGACCAGGCTGGCCACGAAACGGGCCAGCACCATCTCCGGATCGCGCGGGAAGGCCACGGCCGTCGCCGTCAGCACGATCGGGTTGATCGCCGGGGCGGAGAGGAGAAACGCGAGGGCCGCCGCCGGCGTCACGCCCCGGCGGACGAGGGCGCCGGCCACCGGGACCGAGGCGCACTCGCAGCCCGGCAGCACCGCGCCCGCCATCCCGGCCACCGGCACGGCGAGCGCCGGCCGGGAGGGCAGGGCGCGCGCGAAGAAGGAGGGCGGCACGTAGACCGCGATAGCCGCCGACAGCAGCACCCCCAGGACCAGGAACGGCAGCGCCTGCACCACCACCGCCACGAACACCGTCGTCCAGCTCTGCATCACCGGCGCCGACAGCGCGCGGCGGATCGGGCCCTGCAGCAGCACCATGAGGAGCAGCAGCATGGTCAGGACGAGGGGGGAGGTCAGGCGCTTCGTCCCGGGGCTCTCCGGGGTGCGCTCGCCCGTGCGCTCGCCCGCGGGCGGGGCCGTTTCGACGATGGCCACGGGTCGGGCACCTCCGGGTTCCGTGTGCGTGCTGCCGCCGGTCGCGGCGCCCGGCATGTCCCTGCCGCCGCTGCCCGGCCTGCGCCTGCCGCCTGTTTCTGGCATTCCCTCCCCTTTCCTACGGATCTCCGGCACCTGGTGTTCACCGGCTGCGTGGAACCCCGGGTACCGGTGAGGCAGTCTTCTCCCTCGTGGGGAGCCTTCCGAATCAGGGTCAGCCGTCGGGGCCGGGCGCCGCGGGTGCGCACATGGTGGTGTGCGGGGACGACGGCCTGGCGCACCGGCTCGCCGCCGAGCTGCGGGGCGTGTACGAGGAGCAGGTCACGCTCGTCGTGCCGCCCTCCGAGCGCGCGGTGCGGCCGCCGGTCGTGGGGCGGGCCCGGGCGGTGTCGGCGGCGTTGCTCGACCGGGTGGTGAGCGCGGCCGTCAACCGGGCGGCGGCCGGCGGCGCGCCCGCCGCACCCGCCGCGCCGGACGAACCCGCGGGCGGGCAGCGGACGTTGGAGGCCGTCGAGGCCACCGAGGCGGTGCTCGCCGAGGCGGGCGTGGAGCGGGCCGCCGCCCTGGCGCTGGTGTACGACGACGACGAGACCAACATCCGAGCCGCCCTCACCGCCCGCCGGCTGAACCCGCGGCTGCGGCTCGTCCTGCGGCTCTACAACCGGCGGTTGGGCCAGCACATCGAGGAACTCCTCGACCAGGCCGCCGCGTTGGCCGCCGCGGCCGACCCCGGCTCCGGGGACGCGGGGCGCGGCGGGCACTCGGGGTACGCCGGCGGCGACGCGTCGACCACCGTGCTGTCCGACGCCGACACGGCCGCGCCCGCGCTCGTCGCGACCGCCGTCGTCGGCACCAGCAAGGTCGTCCAGACGAACGGGCTGCTGCTGCGGGCCGTCGAGCGGCCGCCGCACGGTCCGGGCGAGGCCGCCGAGCCCGGCCGCCCCACGCTCGCGTTGCTGTCCGCCAACGGCGGCGACCCGGCCTTCGCGGACGGTTCCGAGATCAGCGGCGACCAGGGGCCGCTGCTGCTGCCCGACGCGGCCGCGGTGCGGGAGGCGGCCGCGACCGGCAGGCGGGGGTCGGTGGTGCTGGAGCAGGTCGCCTACTCCGCTGGGCCCACGCCGCCGGCCGGGCGGGGGGTCGGGGTGCGCGCGCCGCTCGCCTCGCTGTTCTCCCGGCGGCTGCGGTGGTCGCTGGCCGGTCTGATCGGCTGTGTGTTCGCACTGGCGGTGGCTCTGTGGCTGGTGACCGGGATCCATCCGCTGGGCGCGCTGTACCTCACGCTGCTGGACCTGTTCGCCGTCAACGACCCGGCCATCGGGGCCTCCACCGAACGGCAGGTCCTGCAGCTGCTGTCCGGGCTGATGGGGTTGCTGCTGCTGCCGGTGCTGCTGGCGGCGGTGCTGGAGGCGCTCGGGACCTTCCGCGGCGCGGGCTCGCTGCGGAGGCCGCCCCGGGGACTCGGCGGGCATGTCGTGCTGCTCGGCCTCGGGAAGATCGGCACCCGGGTGCTGACCCGGCTGCGGGAGCTGAACATCCCGGTGGTGTGCGTCGAGGCCGGGCCCGAGGCGCGGGGGCTCGCGGTGGCACGGCGGCTCCGGGTGCCGGTGGTGCTCGGGGACGTCACGCAGGAGGGCGTGCTGGAGGCCGCGAAGATCCACCGGGCGCACGCGCTGCTCGCGGTCACCAGCTCCGACACCACGAACCTGGAGGCCGCCCTGTACGCGCGGTCGTTGCGGCCCGACCTCGGGGTGGTGCTGCGGCTGTACGACGACGACTTCGCGACCGCCGTGTACCGCACCCTGCGGGCCGCCCATCCGCAGGCGCTGACCCGCAGCCGGAGCGTGTCGCACCTCGCGGCGCCGTCGTTCGCGGGGGCCATGATGGGGCGGCAGATCCTGGGGGCGATCCCGGTGGAGCGGCGGGTGCTGCTGTTCGCCGCACTGGACGTGGGCGGGCACGCGCAGCTGGAGGGCAGGACCGTCGGGGAGGCGTTTCGGCCGGGGTACTGGCGGGTGCTGGCGCTGGACTCCGGGCGGGGGCGGAGTGGGGCGGGCGGGGGCGCTGGCGGCGGGGGCGGCGGGGGCGGGGCGGGCGGGGCTTCGGGGCTGGTGTGGGATCTGCCGGACACGTATGTGCTGCGGGGGGTGGATCGGGTGGTGCTGGCTGCGACTCGGCGGGGGCTGGCGGAGTTGGTGCGGCGGCGGCGAGGGGGGTCGGGGGCGTAGGCCCCGGTCCCTTCTTCCTTCCGGTCGGCGGGGCCGGCTCCCCCCGGGGGGTGTCGGCTCCGCCCGGGGTGTCGGCTCCGCCGCCCCTTCCCGTCCCGTCCTCGGGGCTCCGCCCCCGGGCCCCGGCTCCTCAGACGCCGGAGGGGCTGAAACGGTCGTTCCGTCCTCGGGGGCTCCG